>NZ_CAXSWZ010000007.1:0-125026 GCF_964241245.1 Allofournierella massiliensis | reverse complement strand
CGGATCTCCGCAAACCAACAAGATGGAGAGGAAATCTTCTTCCTTTTTCTCTGTTCTTTTACTTTTCATGCAAAAAAACTGCTCTGGCTTGATTGTCACAGCAGGTTTTTCTACAAGCTGAGCCCGCCTTTTTCGGAAAAAGGCGGGCTTTTTGCGGGTTTAGTTTTCGGCGTAAATGGCGATGATGTTCAGAATGATCTCCACGCTCTTGTCCATCTTCTCGGCCGTGATGTACTCACAGGGGCCGTGGAAGTTGAAGCCGCCAGTGCCCAGGTTCGGGCAGGGCAGACCCATGAAGGACAGGCGGGCGCCGTCGGTGCCGCCGCGGATGGGCACAATGTGCGCCTCCAGGCCGGCTTTGCGGATGGCCTTCTCGGCGTTCTCGATCAGATGGAAGTGGGGCTTTACCTTCTCTTCCATGTTGTAGTAGCTGTCCTTCAGCTCCAGCACCACGGTGCCCGCGCCGTGCTCGGCGTTCAGGCGGGCAGTGATTTCCTCCATCAGTGCCTTGCGGGCGGCAAACTTCTCGCCGTCGTGGTCGCGGATGATGTAGTGCAGCTTGGCGGTGGTCACATCGCCGCTCATCTGATACAGGTGGAAGAAGCCCTCAAAGCCCTCGGTGTGCTCGGGCACCTCTTCGGCGGGCAGAGCCGCGGCAAACTCCATGGCGATGGTCTGGGCGTTTTTCATCAGATCCTTGGCGCTGCCGGGATGCACCGAGAAGCCGTGCACGGTGACCACCGCGTCGGCGGCGTTGAAGTTCTGGTACTCCAGCTCGCCCACGTCGCCGCCGTCCACGGTGTAGGCAAACTGGGCGCCGAAGCGATCCACGTCAAAGAAGTCGGCGCCCTGACCCACCTCTTCGTCGGGGGTAAAACCGATGCAGATCTTGCCATGGGGGATGTTCTCCTTCTGGATGCGCTCCACCGCGGTCATGATCTCGGCAATGCCTGCCTTGTCGTCCGCCCCCAGCAGGGTGGTGCCGTCGGCGGTGATCAGGGTCTGGCCCTTCCAGTTTGCCAGCTCGGGGAACTTCTCCACGGTCATATACTCGCCGGTGCCGGCAAACAGCACGTCGCCGCCGTCGTAGTTTTCAAACACCTGGGGCTTCACGTTCTCGCCGGGGGCGGCGGGGGCGGTGTCCATGTGGGACACAAAGCCCAGAGCGGGCTTTTCCTCATAGCCGGGGGTGGCGGGCAGGGTGCCGTACACATAGCACTTGTCGTCCACCGCGGCGTCGGCCACGCCCAGCTCCTTCAGCTGAGCCACCAGCAGATGGGCCAGATCAAACTGGCGGGCAGTGCTGGGATGCGTTGTGCTCTCCTCATCGGAGGTGGTGTAGATGGTCACATACTTCAAAAAGCGTTCATACGCACGCATGATAACACGTCCTTTCCTTTTCCGGCGCCGCACGGCGGGCCGGATGCTGCCTTTTATTCTAACACAAAGCGGACAAAATAAAAAGGGTTCGCTTTCCTTCCTCTGCCCGTCAAACCGGGTCGAAATACTTGGAAAACAGGTATATTTATGGTATTCTTATAACGTATATGAGCATTTTGCCCCGCGCGGCTTGCAATAGGAACAGAACGGAGGCCTTTTTATGGCAAACAGTTATTTCACCAACAAAACCCTTTTGATCACCGGCGGTACCGGCAGCTTCGGCAACACGGTGCTCAAGCACTTCCTGGCCAGCGACATCAGCGAGATCCGCATCTTCTCCCGCGATGAGAAAAAGCAGGACGACATGCGCCACGAAATCCAGCAGAAGCACCCGGAGCTGGCGGGCAAGCTGCGCTTTTACATCGGCGACGTGCGCGAGATCGACAGCGTGCGCAGCGCGGTGCGAGGCGTGGACTACATCTTCCACGCCGCGGCCCTGAAGCAGGTGCCCAGCTGCGAGTTCTTCCCCATGGAGGCCGTGCGCACCAACGTGGTCGGCACCGACAACGTGCTCACCGCCGCCATTGACGCGGGCGTAAAGAAGGTTGTCTGCCTGTCCACCGACAAGGCCGCCTACCCCATCAACGCCATGGGTATCTCCAAGGCCATGATGGAAAAGGTGATCGGCGCCAAGGCCCGCACCGTGAAGGCGGAGGACACCACTATATGCTGCACCCGTTACGGCAACGTGATGTGCAGCCGCGGCAGCGTGATTCCCCTGTTCATCGACCAGATCAAGGCCGGCAAGCCCATCACCATCACCGACCCGGACATGACCCGTTTCCTGATGAATCTGGACGAGGCGGTGGATCTGGTTCAGTTCGCCTTCGAGCATGCCAACCCGGGCGATTTGTTCGTGCAGAAGAGCGATGCCTCCACCATCGGCGATCTGGCCAAGGCGGTGCAGAAGCTGTTCGGCGACACCGGCACCCAGATCATCGGCACCCGCCACGGCGAAAAGCTGTACGAGACCCTGATGACCAAGGAGGAGCGCATTCGCAGCGAGGACATGGGCGGCTACTACCGGGTTTCCGCCGACGGCCGCGATCTGAACTACGACAAGTTCGTGGTGAAGGGTCAGGTGCACACCGAGGCCGACGAGGCCTACACCAGCCACAATACCCGCCGCCTGAACGTGGACGAGACGGTGGAGAAGATTCTCACCACCGACTATGTGCGCGAGGCGCTGGAAGGCTGGAACAAATAACCGGAAAAGGGAGCCATTGCAATGGAACTGAACACTCCTATTCTCATCACCGGCGCGGGCGGCTTCATCGGCAAAAATCTGGTGGCCACCCTGAAAACCGCCGGCTATACCGACCTGATGCTTTTTGAGCGGGACGACACCCCCGAAACGCTGGCGGACTATGCCGCCAGAGCGGGCTTTGTGTTCCATCTGGCGGGCATCAACCGCCCCAAGGACCCCAGCGAGTTCTACGCGGGCAACGCGGGCCTGACCGATACCCTGCTCGCCCTGCTGGACAAAGCGGGCAACAAGGCCCCGGTGCTGGTGACCTCCAGCACCCAGGCCGCGCTGGACAACGACTACGGCAAAAGCAAGGCCCAGGCCGAACAGGCCATCTTCGCCCATGGCCAGACCACCGGCGCGCCGGTGTATGTGTTCCGGCTGCCGGGCGTATTCGGCAAGTGGTGCCGCCCCAACTACAACAGCGTGGTGGCCACCTTCTGCCACAATTCCGCCAATGGCCTGCCCCTCTCGGTGCGGGATCCGGAATACCGGCTGCCGCTGGTGTACATCGACGACGTGGTGGCCAGCTTTGTGGCCGCGCTGGACGGCAGCTGCACCCGGGAGGGCGACTACTGCGTGGTGCCGGTGGTGCATGAGACCACGCTGGGCCATCTGGCCGAAACCATCGAGGGCTTTGCCAGAAACCGCGAAACGCTGGACGTGCCGGATCAGACCCCCGGCAGCCTGGAGCAGAAGCTCTACTCCACCTGGCTTTCCTACCTGCCCGCCGACCGATTCTCCTACCCGCTGAACATGCACTGCGACAACCGGGGCAGCTTCACGGAATTTCTGCACACCCCGGCTCATGGTCAGGTAAGCATCAATATTTCCAGGCCCGGCATCGTGAAGGGCAACCACTGGCATCATTCCAAGAACGAGAAATTTCTGGTGGTAAAGGGCACCGGCGTCATCCGTTTCCGTGCGCTGGACAGCACCGAAGTGATTGAATACCACGTCTCCGGCGACAAGCTGGAGGTGGTGGATATTCCCACCGGCTACACCCACAACATCGAGAATGTAGGCGAGGACGATATGGTCACCGTGATGTGGGCAAACGAGGTCTTTGACCCCGACCATCCGGACACCTTCTTCCTGCCTGTATAATTTTTTCCGGCAACCCGCGGCCTGCACAAGGCGCGGGGCTTGCCTTGTATAAGGAGATCGTTTTCATGAGCAAATTGAAACTGATGACCATCGTGGGCACCCGGCCGGAGATCATCCGCCTTGCCGCCGTGATCAAAAAATGTGACAAATACTTCGACCAGATTCTGGTGCACACCGGCCAGAACTACGACTACACCCTGAACGGCATCTTCTTTGAGGATCTGGGCCTGCGTGCGCCAGACCACTACCTGAACGCGGTGGGCGAGGATCTGGGCGAGACCATCGGCAACATCATCGCCAAGAGCTACAAGCTGATGGTGGAGCTGAAACCGGACGCCCTGCTGATTCTGGGCGACACCAACAGCTGCCTGTCTGCCATTTCCGCCAAGCGGCTGCACATTCCCATCTTCCACATGGAAGCGGGCAACCGGTGCTTCGACGAGTGCCTGCCCGAGGAGACCAACCGCCGCATCGTGGATCACATCGCGGATGTGAACCTGTGCTACTCCGAGCATGCCCGCCGTTACCTGAACGCCGAGGGCACCGCCAAAGAGCGCACCTATGTGACCGGCAGCCCCATGGCCGAGGTGCTGCGTGCCAATCTGGAGCAGATCGAGGCCTCCGACGTGCTGGAGCGCCTGGGTCTGGAGCCCAGGAAATACATGCTGCTCAGCGCCCACCGGGAGGAGAACATCGACACCGAGAAAAACTTCGTGGCCCTGTTCACCTCCATCAACGCGCTGGCGGAGAAATACAACATGCCCATTCTCTACTCCTGCCATCCCCGCAGCCGCAAGCGGCTGGAGGCCATGGGCTTCAAGCTGGACGAGCGGGTGCGGCTGCACGAGCCTCTGGGCTTCCACGATTACAACCACCTGCAGATGAACGCCTACTGCGTGGTGAGCGATTCCGGCACCCTGCCCGAGGAATCCAGCTTCTTCACCAGCATCGGCAAGCCCTTCCCGGCGGTGTGCATCCGCACCTCCACCGAGCGCCCCGAAGCGCTGGACAAGGGCTGCTTCATTCTGGCGGGCATCACCGCCGGCGGCGTGGAGCAGGCGGTGGAAACCGCCGTGGCCATGAACGACAATGGCGACATCGGCATTCCCGTGCCCAACTATGTGGAGGATGTGTCCACCAAGGTGGTCAAGATCATCCAGAGCTATGTGGGCGTGGTCAACAAGATGGTGTGGCGCAAGTACTAAGCCGCCCCGAAACAGGAGCGTTGACACTGTGAAACGAATTTTAGTGGTGAGCCAGCACTTCTGGCCGGAGCCCTTCCGCATCAACGACATTGTGGAGGGCTTTGTGGAGGACGGGCTGGAAGTGGATGTGCTGTGCGGCCTGCCCAACTACCCCAGGGGCGAGTGGTTTTCCGGCTACAGATACATCGGCCCCCGCCGTGAGAATTACAAGGGCGCCCGGGTGTTCCGGGCCGGGGAAATTCCCCGCAAGGGCAATTCCGGGGCCATGATCTTTTTGAATTACGTAAGCTGGCCCTTTTTCGCTTTGTTCAACCTGTGGCGGCTGAAGGGCCCCTACGACGCGGTGCTCTGCTACAACACCAGCCCGGTGCTGATGAACTTCCCGGCCATTGTGTATGCAAAACTGCACCGCATCCCCTTCACCAGCTATGTGCTGGACATCTGGCCGGAAAACCTGTACAGCGTGTTGCCGGTGCAGAATGGTTTTCTGCGCCGCATCGCCAGCGCAGTGAGCGACTGGCACTACAAGCGGGCGGACAGGCTGATTGCCATGAGCCTCTCGCTGAAAAAACGGCTGATGGAGCGCACCGGCAAACCCGCGGACCGGGTGGCGGTAATCCCCCAGCACTGCGAGGATTTTTATGCCGTTCCCCAGCCGGACAAGGAACTGGCAGAGCGGTATGCGGGCCGGTTCAATCTGGTATTCACCGGCAATTTCAGCCCGGCCCAGAGCCTGGACACGGTGATCAGGGCCGCAGTGAAGGCCCGCGGCATGGGCGCGGAAAACCTGCGGCTTCTGATGGTGGGCGACGGCATGAGCCGGAATGCGCTGGAAGCGCTGGTGGACGAGCTGAACGCCCGGGACACGGTGGTGTTCACCGGCAGCGTGCCGCCTGCGGATGTGCCCCGCTACACCACACTGGCCCACGGGCTTGTGGCTTCTCTCAGCGCCAGCCCGGATCTGGGCATGACGGTGCCCGCCAAGATCGCCAGCTATATGGCGGCGGCAAAGCCGCTGCTTGCCAGCATGGACGGCGAGGGCGCACGGGCGGTGGAGGCCGCCGGATGCGGCTTTTCCAGCCCCGCCGAGGATTCGGACGCACTGGCCAAAAACATGCTGGCTCTGTATCAGACCGGTGAGGCTGAGCGGGCCGCTCTCGGTCAAAAGGCCTTTGCCTGGTACCAAACCAACTACCGCCGCCGGGCGGTGCTGGATCAGCTGGAAGATTTTTTGCTTCCAACCGAAAAAACAAACGTTTGAGGTGAATCCCTTGAAGGTACTCGTGATCATTCCCTGCTACAACGAGTCGGAGAACATCTGCCGGGTGGTGCAGCGGCTGAAGGCCACCTGCCCGGATGTGGACTATCTGGTGGTGAACGACTGCTCCACCGACGACAGTGCCCGCATCCTGCGGGAAAACGGCTACAACTATCTGGATCTGCCGTTGAATCTGGGCATCGGCGGCGGTGTGCAGAGCGGTTATCTGTACGCCACTGCCCACGATTATGACATCACCGTTCAGATGGACGGCGACGGCCAGCACGACCCCCAATATCTTTACGATGTGATCCGCCCGGTGGCCGAAGGCAGGCTGGATATGTGCATCGGCAGCCGCTTCATCAAAAAAGAGGGTTTCCAGACCAGCTTCATGCGGCGGGTGGGCATCCGCTTTTTAAGCTTCATGATCCGGATTCTCACCGGCCAGCGGGTGCTGGACGTGACCAGCGGCTACCGGGCCTGCGGCAAGCGGATGACGGCCCTGTTCGCGCAGCACTACGCCCAGGATTACCCGGAGCCGGAGGCCATTGTAACGGCCATCTGCAACGGCTACAAGGTGGGCGAGGTGCCGGTGGTCATGGAGGAACGCCAGGGCGGCGTATCGTCCATCCGGGCCTTCAAGAGCGTGTATTACATGATCAAGGTCAGCCTGGCGCTCATCATCCACCGGCTGAGTGCCATTCAAAAAGGAGGAAAAGGATGAGCCCGGTATTCCAAGGCCTGCTTTTGGTGGGCGATCTTGTATTCTTGATTCTCATCTTTGTGATGGTGAAAAACGGCCGGCTCAGTGTGCGGTTCAGCCTGCCCTGGCTGGGGCTGGGCGCCGGCATGCTGGTGCTGGCTGTATGGCCGGAGGTGGCCAAGATCCTGCGCAGCCTTGTGCAGGTGGAAGTGGTCTCCAACATGGTGTTCATCATGCTGTTCTGCTTTGTTCTGCTGGTGCTGCTCATCCTGTGCGCGGTGGTCAGCGAATACAACGAGCGGCTCAAGCGCCTGACCCAGGTAAACGCCATGCTGGAACACCGGGTGCGCCAGCTGGAGGAGCAGCTGCATCGCACCGACCGGTAACAAACGGCCGAGTTTTGCGTCTGTTCGTTCAAAACGGCCCCGGCCGCGGTGCGGGGTATATAAATGCTGTTTGCGGCAGCGAACCTGAATTTCCAACCACAGTGTGAGGTGTGTGCATGGATTTTAACACATTGGTCTTTCTGGGCTTTTTTGCGGGCGTGGCGGTGCTCACCTACTGCGTGCCCCGTGCCGCAAAGCCTTATCTGTGGCTGCTCGCCAGCTACGCCTTTTATCTTTACAAGCCGGAAAACGCCCGGCTGGTGTTCATTCTGATCAGCGTTACGGTGGTGACCTGGGTATGCGCCCTTGCCATGGACAGCGTCCCCCAGCAGGCCACGAGGCGGCTGTTTCTGGTGGTCTCGCTTGCAGTGTGCTGCGGGTTTCTGTTCTTCTTCAAGTACTTCAACTTCTTCGGCGAGCTGCTGGGCGGTATCATGGGCCTGTTCGGCGGCAAGGCGCCCCATCTGGATCTGATTGCTCCGCTGGGGCTTTCCTACTTCACCTTCCAGAGCCTTGGCTATGTGATCGATGTGTATCTGCACCAGACCAAAGCCGAGCGCAACCCGCTGAAGTACGCGCTGTTTGTGAGCTTTTTCCCCTGCATTTTCACCGGCCCCATCGAGCGTAAGGATCACCTGATGGCCCAGTTTGAGCATCCCCGCCGGTTCGATTACGACCGGATCGCGGGCGGTTTGTTCCGGGTGCTGTGGGGCTATGTGAAAAAGATGGTCATTGCCGACAACATCGGCGTGTTTGTACGGGCGGTATACTCCGCGCCGGACCAGCACACCGGCCCTTACCTGCTGGCGGCAAGCCTTCTGTTCAGCTATCAGATCTACATGGATTTCTCCGGCTGCTGCGACATTGCCATCGGCGCGGCCCGGATGCTGGGCTTTGATCTGCTGGAAAACTTCAACCGGCCCTTTGCCGCCAAGACCTACACCGAGCTGTGGAACCGGTGGCACATGAGCCTGACCAACTGGTTCAAGGATTACATCTTCACCCCCCTCTCCTTCTACAACCGGGGCGCGGAAGGCTTCCTGGGCAAGCTTCAGGGCTGGTTCAACATCTTCATCATCTTCCCCATCAGCGGCCTGTGGCACGGCGCCAGTCTCGGCTATGTGATCTGGGGCATTCTGAACGGCCTGTTTATGGTGGTGGGCAAGGCCACCGCCAAAAAGCGCCGCAAATGGGCCAAGAAAAACCCGCTGTACAAGGTTCCCCATCTGCAGGGAATCTGGCAGCGGTGCTGCGTGTATCTGCTGTTCACTGCCTGCATCGTGTTCTTTGCCGCCGATCTTTACGGTGGGCAGGCTGGCGCAGTGTTCACCGGCCTGTTTGCAGGCTGGGGCCAGGCCGGCCCCGCCCAGCTGGCAGCCGGCTTTGCCAAGCTGGGTCTGGGCGGCGGAACCCTGCTCATGCTGGTTGGCAGCAGCCTTGTGGTGGAGCTGATCGAGGCCCGCGGCCCGGTGGCTCAGTGGATTCGCACCCAGCGGGCCTTCGTGCGCTGGCCGCTGTACTACGGGCTGTGCCTGCTGCTTTTGTTCTTCGGCGCGTTCGGCCAGTCGGCCTATATCTATCAGCAATTTTAAGGAGGTGCGGCGATCTTGACCAGTCAACCAAAGCGCAAAAAGAAGCGCAATTTCGTCCGCACCCTTCTGTACCGTTTCTTCACCGGGCTGGAAATCCTGATCAAATTCTGCTTTTTCATCCCTATCCTGCTGTTCATGGTCTGGTTCAGCCATAAGGTGGACATCAGCGGCCTGTTTCAGGGCGAGCTGGCCCCCCGCGAGGTGGCCAACATGCTGCTGGCAGGCGAGACGGTATCCAACTATGACAAGATGGATGAACGGGCGGTGCTGGAAGTCTATGTACAGAATCTGCCCGAGGATCAGATCCCGGACACCATCGCTCTGGGCTCCAGCCGGGTGCTGCAGCTGCGGCAGGAGCTGGTGGGCGGCAGCTTTTTCAACATGGGTCTGAGCGGCGCCTCTTCCATGGACATCATGAACTGCTTCTACCTGCTGGACAAGGCGGGCAAGCTGCCTAAAAACCTGATCATTGAGGTGGACCCCTGGCTCTTCAACGGAGACAGCGCCGCCGACCTGAACAAAAAGGCGGACACCGAGCTGTTCAGTGAATTTTTGCAGAAGGCACTGGGCCTTACCAGCGATTACGAGGAGCCGGATCAGCTGGCCCTCTGGAAGGCGCTGATCGACCCGGCCTACTTCCAGGGCAATGTGAAATACGCCTTGAAGCAGCGCGCCACCGGTGAGGCCACCACCGAGGACGGCGAGAGCATTCCCTTCCAGCCGGTGAGCGGCGATCTGGATTCACTGGACAACAACGTGAAGGAGCCGGACGGCAGTGTGCTGTATCAGGCGGATTTCCGCAACTGGGATTACGATCAGGTGATGGCCGAGGTGCTGGATCAGGCGGGCACCCTGAACGGTCTGCACGGCTTCTCCCAGATGGACCCCTACTGGACGGATCTGTTCGAGCGCTTCGTCAGCTATGTGCAGAGCAAGGACGTGAACGTGGTGTTCCTGCTTACCCCTTACCACCCCTTCATCATCAAGCATGTGTACAACAACCCGCAGGGTTTTGAAGGCTTCTTTGAGGTGGAGCCCTGGCTGCGCAGCTTCGCCCAGGAGCATAATATCCCCCTCTACGGCAGCTACCATGCCAGCCGGATCGGCGTGCCGGAAAGCCTGTTCTACGATGGACTGCACTGCAAACCGGAGGCACTCAAGCTCTACTTCCCCGGCATCGAGGCCGCGCTGCAGGGCCTGCAAACCTCCTACGAGACCCAGTACCTGGAAACCTACGGTGCAGACAATGCGGATCTGGTAACCAATGCGCTGGTGGGCTCCACCGCAGATTGCCTTGTGGTGGACGAGGAATGGTTTGCCCAGGCCAGTGCCGCATGATTTTTCTTCCTTGCACACAAACAGCCCGCCCCGGGTGCGATTGATTTCGCACCCGGGGCGGGTTTTCTTTTTATGCTTTTGCTCAGGCACTCACACCAAGGCCGGTTTCCAGGTCGCTCAGCATCCGGTCCAGCGCGGTAACGCCGCCCTCGGCGGTATACCACACCGCCGGGCTTGCCAGATGGATCACATGGCCATTCTGCGCCGCCTGGGTCTTGTTCACCAGCTCATTGTCCATAATCTCCTGAGCCAGCTTCGCACCGTCGGTACCGATGGCAGCATCCCGATCCATCACAAAAATGTACTGGGGATCCTTCTCCACCAGGAACTCAAAGGAAGCCTCGTTGCCGTGGGTGGAGGTATCGATGGCCGCATCCACCCCCACATTCTCAAAGCCGATTTCCCGCCCGATGATGGAGCAGCGGCCGTCGTTGCCCAGCACGTTATAGCTGCCGCTGGTCACCATGCCCACAATGGCGGTTTTCCCTTCCGCGAAGACCCGCAGCGCCTCGATCCGGGCATCAAATCCGGTCATCAGCTGCCCGGCCTGCTCCTGTCGGCCGAAGATGGATGCAATGGTCTCGGTATTTTTGCGCACGCTTTCCACCACGCCCAGCTCAGTATCCGTGGAAAGATACACCACCGGCGCAATCTCGCTCAGTGCATCATAGGAGGAGGCCAGCCGGCCGCCGATGAAGATCACATCCGGCTCGCAGGCCATCACCGCTTCCAGATCCGCCTCCTTGATGGTGCCCAGATTGGCCACTGCCTCGTCGGTCACATAGCTCTGCAGATAGTCCAGGCTGGTGTCGGCGCTGCCCACCACCCGGTCACCCAGATTCAGTGCATCCAGAATATCCAGGCTGGCCATGTCCAGCACCGCCACCCGCTGAGGGTCGTAGGGTACGGTGAGTTCCACCGTCTGCTTGCTGCCGTTCAGGCTCTGGATGGTCACCTCCTGCTGCACAGCCTCGGATCCGGATGCAGCGGAAGCCGTGCTTTCGCTTTTGGGGGATGCCATGGCGGCAAGATCCGCCGCAATGCCGCCGCAGGCGGTCATGGAAATAGCCAACAGCCCGGCCAGGGCCAGAGAAAGATATTTTTTCATGGGGAACTTCTCCTTTGAATGAATCTTTTGTCTTAAAAAAACAATGCGGTCAGTAGTAGATGGACAGCGGTTTGCCCTTCACGGTCTGGATCTGGAATTCCACCCCGTAAATGGCGGAAAGGTTCTCGCTGGTGATCACCTCTTCCACCGGCCCGAAGCGGGCGATGCGGCCATCCTTGAAGGCACAGATGTAATCGGAATAGAAGGCCGCGTAGTTGATCTCGTGCAGCACCAGAATCACGGTTTTGCCCAGCTCGTCACACAGGCGGCGCACGGTTTTCATCAGATTGGTGGCGTGGTAGATGTCCAGATTGTTGGTGGGCTCATCCAACAGGATGTACTCGGTATCCTGCGCGATCACCATGGCGATCAGCGCCCGCTGCCGCTGCCCGCCGGACAGCTCGTCCAGAAAGCGATCCTGAAATTCCTCCAGCTCCATATAGGCGATGGCCCGGTCCACGAACGCTTCGTCGGTTTCGGTCAGGCGGCTGCCGGAGTGGGGAAATCGCCCGAATGCCACCAGCTCCCGCACGGTGAGCTTCATCTGAATATGGTTGGACTGGGTGAGGATGGCCAGCCGCCGGGCCAGCTCCCGGCTTTTCCAGCGGCCCACATCGGTACCGTCCAGATCCACAAGGCCTTCATCCTGCGCAATCAGGCGGGAGATCATGCTCATCACGGTGGATTTGCCCGCCCCATTGGGGCCGATCAGCGAGGTCACCTTCCCCTTCGGAATGGAAAAACTCACTCCGTCCACCACGGTTTTGCCCTGATAGCGTTTTGTCAGCTGACGAATTTTCATGGGTTACACCTTCTTTCTTGCCACAAGCAGATAGAGAAAATACACACCGCCGCCCACGGTGATGAACACGCTCACCGGCACGGCATAGGAATACACCTGCTCCACAATCAGCTGGCCGCCCACCAGCACCGCCATACCAAACAGCGCCGAGCCAGCCACCAGCTGGCTGTGGCGATAGGTGCGCAGCAGCTGGCGGGAGAGGTTTGCGATGATCAGGCCCAGAAAGGAAATGGGCCCGACCATGGCCGTGGCCACCGCGATGCAGAGGGTAACGCCCAGCAGCAGGCGGCGGATGCAGCGGTCGTAGTCCACGCCCAGATTGATGGCCTGCTCCTTGCCCAGTGTGAGCACGTCCAGCAGGGCCAGCTCGCGGCGCAGCGCAAAGGCCACCCCCGCCAGCAAGAGGGCGGAAAAAAGCAGAATTTCGGAATTGATGTTGCTGAAGCTGGCCACCAGGCTGCTCAGCAGCGCGTCGTATTCATTGGGATCCATCACCCGGGTGAGGGTGGTCTGGACGCTGCCGAAAAAGGAGGTGAGCACCGTGCCCACCAGCAGCACATACAGTACATTGTGCTTTGTTTTGCGAAAGATCCAGCCATACAGCAGGGTGGCGGTGATGCCCATGAGGATCACATCCACACCGAAGGCCAGATTCGCGTTGGAGGCCACGATACTGGACGAGCCCAGAAAGAACACAACCGCGGTATGAATCAGGGTATACAGGGTATTCATGCCCAGCAGACAGGGTGTCACGATGGTGTTGTTGATAATGGTCTGGAACACGATGGACGCTCCGCCGATGGACACCGCAGTGAGCGTCATGGCCGCCAGCTTCGGGGCACGGATCTTCATGGAATAGGCAAACAGTCTGGCGTTGCCCGGGTCGGTATTCACCAGCAGATAGCCCGCGGCGCATAAAAGCGCCAGCACCGCCAGAAGCATCAGTCTGCGCCGGTTGGCGCGAACAGCAGTTGAATTCATGCCTGCCCTCCTTCCTTCAGCCGGGGCATGGGGCAGCAGCCGGCCGAAGGAGCCGTAAGGCGGATGGCCCTGCGGCCATTGCGCAGCCGGTAGAACAGCAATCCCACAAACAGCACACTGCCCAGAATGCCCACAATCAGCTCGATGGGCAGCTCATAGGGGGCAATGATCACCCGGCCCAGCATATCGCACACCAGCACGAAGATGGCCCCGAACAGAGCGGTATCCGCCAGCGTACCCCGGATCTGATCCCCCTTGAACAGGGCCACCAGATTGGGTACGATCAGCCCGATGTAGGAAATGGAGCCCACCACAACCACCACGCTGGCAGTGATCATGGCCGAGATGCTCAGCCCCATGAACAGCACCAGATTGTAGGGCACCCCAAGATTTTTGGAAAAGTCCCGGCCAAGACCCACGATGTTGAAGTGATTGGCAAACACAAAGGCCAGCAGGATCAGCGGTGCGGTGAGCCAGACGATCTCGTACCGGCCCTTGATGACCAGCGAAAAATGCCCCACCAGCCAGGAGGACAACGCCTGCGTCATCTCATACTGATAGGCCAGATAGCTGGTTACCCCGCCGATCACATTGCTGAACATGATGCCCACCAGCGGTACCATCACCGCATCCTTGAACTGGATGCGCTGGATGAACCACACAAACGCCCAGGTGCCTGCAATGGCTGCGGCAAAGGCCAGCAGCGCCCTGCCCCACAAGGTGGAGCCGGGCCAGAACAGCAGTGCCAGCAGAATGCCCAGCTGGGCCGACGAGATGGTAGCCCCCGTGGTGGGGGATACAAATTTATTGCTGCACAGCTGCTGCATGATCAGCCCTGCCACGCTCATGCCCGCTCCGGTACACAGAATGGCCAGCAGCCGGGGCAGACGGGAAAGGAGAAAAATCTCCCAGGCATGTCCGTCTCCCCGCAAAAGAGCCTGCAGGTCCAGCTCGATCACCCCCACAAAGAGCGACAGCCCGGCCAAAACCACCAGTGCCACCGCGAGGGCCACGGTGATCCGATTGGATCGCATGAAAATACCTCCTTATTGTTCTGAAGGTTAGTCAGAACTAACCCTGTAACATAAAATCAGCGCGGGCCCGGCAATTGGTCTTATGTGCCGGGCACCGCGCATTGCGAGAGTTAGTATAGCATACAAAAAAGCAGCTGCACAATCAAATTGTTGCGCAGCTGCTTTTGTAATCTTGTTGTTCAAACAGGTTCAGCCCTGATAGTCATACTGCAGCATGGGCTCGGTCCAGTGCTCCAGAACCTGGCACATATCCGCCGCCACAGCCTTTGCACCGGGCAGATCATGCTCCAGATAGTTGCCGCATTCCTTGCGCTCGCTGCCGGGAATCTTACCCTCAAAAGCGGCAATGAAGGCAAAGCATTCCCGCACCAGAGCGATGGCCTGCTCCCCACTCATGGCATCCCGGGTGAGGAAATAAAAGCCGGTGCGGCAGCCCATGGGGCCCACATAAATGATCTGGTCGCTGAAGGCGGAATTGCGCGCATAGGTGGCAAACAGATGCTCGAAGGTGTGCATGGCCGGGTTGGGCAGATAGACGCCCCCGTTGGGCTTGACCATACGGATGTCATAGGTAATCACATCTCCGTCCACCCGGGACACATACATGCCCTTTTCCAGCTTGTCGTGGTCCACAGTAAAGCTCGCGATGGTTTTCATTGCATTCTCTCCTTAGTAGGCAATGCTGCCCAGCACCTGACCGTCGATGGTCTTGGTGGTGAACAGGCCGTTTTCATAAATCATGTAGCTGTGGGAGCCGTCCTTTGGAATGGACACGCTGCCCGGGTTCAGAATCAGGGTGTCGCCCTGCCACTCGGCATGCTTCACATGCACATGCCCGAACACAAAGGCGCTGTGGGCAGGCATGGGAGGCAGATTTTCCGGGTTGAACTTATGGCCATGGGTGGCAAACAGACATTTGCCTTCCTCCAGCCAGAGGGTGGTATAATCCGCCATCACCGGGAATTCCAGCACCATCTGGTCCACCTCGGCCTCGCAGTTGCCCCGCACGGCAATGATTTTTTCCTTCAGGCCGTTCAGCATGGGGATCACCTTTTTGGGGGCATAGCCCTCGGGCAGGTCATTGCGGGGGCCGTGGTATAACAGGTCACCCAGCAGCAGAATGCGATCCGGCTGTTCCTCCCGGATGCGCTCCATCAGTTTTTCGCAGTAAAAGGCCGAACCATGCAGGTCGGACGCAATCAGAAGTTTCATAAGGTTACGGCTCCTTTGGAATGAATTTTTACTTTTTTGGTTTCTTCCGCGCAGGAAAAGGAAGGCTGACGTTCCGGCCAGAAGATCACGCCGCACAGCAGCCAGATGGTCACATTGACGCAAGCCCAGATCACATGCCCCTCCATGGTACCGTGACAGATCATCACCAGGCAGCAGATTGCTTCCGTTGCATGGCCCTGCTTCAGCAGGCGCCACACCAGCAGAGCAAACCCGCCCCAGATCAGAGCGCTTGCCACCGGGCCGGCCACCAGCCAGTAATGCAGGTAGGCGTTATCCACCAGCATGCCATCCGCGGGCATCTGCCCTGCAATGGCGAAGGGCATCGTCTGCAAAGCTTCCCAGCCCAGCGAGATGCGGGTGCTGAGCAGCCGGTCCAGCATGGCCAGCACCGGGTTGTCCGGATTCCAGAGAAATGCCAGAATCATGCTGGCGGCAAACGCCAGCACCGGGGCAGCGGCAAGCAGAATACGCACCGGCAGCGGCCGAAGCACCACCGGCCAGATCCGTACCACCAGGGCAGCCACCATCAGAACGCAGAGGCACATGGTGGCCGCCCGACTGTCCGGCCCGAAATTGCACAGCAGCGTAACTGCCGCCAGCAACGCAAAATCGAACCATTTCAGCCGTTTGATGCCGCGCAGGCACACATACATCACTGCCAGCCCCAGCAGGCAGGCGCCGAAGAAATTGTACCATCCATAACCAAAACTGTTTCGATATCGGCCGGTTCCCAGCTCCTGCACGGTGTTGATCGCGCCCAGCAGAGAGCTGACCGCCACCACAGCCACACTTGCCGCTCCCACCGTAAACACTGCCTTCAGCGCACGGCGCAGCGGCACATCCTTTGCCGCCAGTGCGAACAGAAGCGCCAGAAGCATCCACTTTTCATGGTTGTTCATAAACACCCAGCGGATCACGAACAGTGTTCCGAAAGCCACCGCCAGCTGCCGCCCGTCGTAACGGGTGCACAGCAGAATCTTGCCCAGCAGGCAGAGCGCCAGAATATGATCCAGCACCATGGTACCGTAGTCAAACAGCCAGGGAATGCGATAGCGATACAGGCTGTTCGCAAAAAAGATTTCGAACTGATACACAACGGCAGCCAGGGTAAACAGCCAGGAGCCGATGCTCAGCCGCCGACCGCTCAGCCAGTCGCCAAACAGAATGCGCGGGGTTGTCAGCTGCTGGGCCAGGCTGAACCAGGGCGCCGTTTTTGGGCCGAACACCGTCTGCCAGGCATACCACACGCAACCGGCAAACAGCCCCAGCACCGCAACATTTGCATAGTCGTAAAGACAATCCACCAGGAAGGAATACAAGGGTCTTTTCTCCTTTTAAAGCAAAATTGCAGGGCCCGCCCCAGCGGGCCCTGCTCAATGATCAGCTGTATTTTTTCACAATGGCCTGCATGGCATCGAACTGCTGCTCCATCTCCTGCACCAGCTTGAACTGGGTGCGGGCACGGATCAGGTTGTGGGTGGGATACTGCGTCTTGAAATAGGTATCCCCCTGCAGGTAATCGGTCAAAAAGCGCATGCCGCATTCCAGGGTGAGGATCTTGGCGCCCCAGGCCAGATTTGCCTTTTCGTTCTCGGTGAGCACATCGCCGGCAGATTCCAGATAGCCTTTGGTGTAGGCCTCAAACAGATCGATCTCAAAGTGTACCTTGGAGAGATCCGGCTCATCCTCGGCCGCATGGGTGGCACCGAAACGGATGGAGTCGCCGAAATCGTTCAGGGCAAGGCCGGGCATAATGGTATCCAGGTCGATGATGCAGATACCCTCGCCGGTATTTTCATCAAAGAGGATGTTGTTCAGCTTGGTGTCGTTGTGGGTAACACGCAGCGGAAGAGTGCCCGCTCGCAGCTGGCTCATGAGTACGCTGCAATCCGCCGCATGATCCAGCACAAACTGAATCTCGTCCTTGCAGGTGCGGGCACGGTTTTTCACATCCCGGCGCAGCGCCTGTTTAAAATTCTTCAGCCGATCCTCGGTATCATGGAATTTGGGGATGGTTTCATACAGCGTATCGGCGGGATAACCGTCCAGCTGCTTGAGGAAACGGCCAAAGCTGCGGGCAGACTGATAGAACTGCTCCGGGCATTCCACACTCTGGTAGCACACGGAATCCGGAATGAAGTTATAACAGCGCCAGGGCAGACCATCGGTATCCTCGTAATAGTTTTCCCCTTCTTTGGTCTTGATATAGCTCAGGGTCTCCCGATCCGGGTCGCCGCCGGCAGCGCGGATGCTCTGACGCAGGTACTCAGTCACACCAAAGATGTTCTCCATCACCTCGCGGGGCTTTTTGAACACATGGGTGTTGATGCGCTGCAGCACATAGCTCAGCTCTTCCTCGCCGTTTTCACCGGGCATGTATACCGCGTAGGTCTCGTTGATGTGGCCGGCACCGAAGGGCTGCACGTAGCTGCACTGGTTGCCGAAGCCGAAGGCGTACAGAGCATCCTCCAGCACGCGGCTGTCCACCCCGTCGATCTTGCGGCGCCTGGCGAAAATCACCTCGCCTGCTTCCACCTTGCGGTGGGCCTCCACATGGCAGTTGGCCTTGACCACACTGCCCAGGCCGATGTGAGCGCCCTCGTCCACCACGGTGTCGTGGTCAATGATGGCGCCGCTATTCACCAGGCAGGCAAGGCCCAGTTTTGTGTGGGTATTGATCACGGCGCGCTGCATCACAAAGCTGCCAGCGCCGATCTCGGCGCTGGGGCTGACCACCGCGCTGGGATGAATGATGGTGGGCACCACGAAATCCGCTTCCAGCAGCTTCTTCACCCAGTGCAGCCGCATCTTGTTGTTGCCGAAAGCGGCCACCGCACAGGGATACTCCTTGCGGAATTCTTTATAATCCACCAGCTTGCCGATGACACAGCTCTCCTTGCAGGCGTCGTCCAGCATGGCGATCTTATCAAACTGGCGGGTCGCCATGGCGGATTCATAGACCATGTGGCCAAAACCGCCCGCGCCCAGAATCAATAGGTTCGGCATTGGGTTTTTCCCCTTTCTGTTCTGCCCGGCTGCCGTGTTACGCACGGCATATCCGGTGAAAATTGGTCAGAAATCAACGTAATTCTATTATAGTAAAAGAAACACCCCAATACAAGGCATCGGGGTGTTTTTCCTATCGTATATAAAGATTTACCAGCTTCCGCCCCCCTGCATAAAGGCGGCTGCCAGCAATTGCATCGCCATCAGCGCCACGGCTCCCAGAAGCAGAGCCGCGCCGCTTTTGTTCATACGCCACCGCTCTCCCCGGGCCGCCATACGCTTTGCCCGGCCGGTCTGTATCAGCAGAAAGGCAACTCCCAGGCAGGTCCCCGGCAGCATGGTGGCCAGCTGCGCCACCGCGCCCGGGCTGTTGTTTGGAATGTGGAACACCCCAACGCAGAAAAAGCCCAGAAAAAACTGTGCGAGAAACAGCCCGCTCCACCAGATCAGCGGCTTCATCTGCTGACTCTGGATGTCCCGCGTCTGCTGCTTTCCCGCCTGGCCTGCCGCCGTAAGCCCGGGATAGGCCGTCACCAGATTCCGGCCATATTTATACTGCACACATCCGATGGCTCCCAGCAGGCCGATCACCTGTGCGACGATCAGAACCGTAAACCCGGCCTCGCTGGTCGCAAAGCCAATGGGCACCGCCACCAGACTGATGCCAAGATTGGTCACCTGAACCCACAGATCCATGGCTCGCACCAGCGTTTCCAGCTTTTTTCGATCATAGGCCGCATCCGGGTCGTAACCCGCCAGCATGGTGTAATCGCCGCTGGACGTCATCACTGCCAGCAGCGGGTGCAGGCTGCCGCCGCACAGAAACAGCAGCACCGGCAGCAGCACCCATTCCATCTGTCCCCGCACCGCGCCCAGCACAAACAGCCCCAGCTGCACCGCCAGCGCCAGCCGGAAGGCAAGGCAGGTGGCCTTTTGCCAGCTGGCGCAGCGGCGGCGGAAGGCCGCATCTGCATCCAGCCCGCCCACCAGTTCATCCAGCCCGCAGCCCAGTGCCGCCGTCAGCTGCTGCAGGGTGGCAAGATCCGGCTGGGTGCGGTTTTGTTCCCAGCGGCTCACCGCCTGCCGGGTCACAAACAGCTGATCTGCCAGCTGCTGCTGGCTCAGCCCCGCCGCCCGGCGCAGAGCCGCCAGCCGGCCGCCGAAATCCTGCCGGTTTTCCATTTGTTCGGTACGCTGTTCCTTCATGATGCTTCCCCGCTTTCCCGCCGGTTTTCTGCCCTCAGTATAGCACCGGCCCGTCCTGGAGAGCAAGAAACAGCCTGTTGCCTGCCCTGTTCGACACAAAAAAGCGGGAGCCATCGGCTCCCGCTTTTTTGTGTTGATTCCAATTAATCCCGGTTGCGGCCAAAGATGCGCAGCAGGTACAAAAACAGGTTGATAAAGTCCAGATACAGCTGCAGCGCCGCATAGATGGATGCCTTTTTCGCCATGGCTTCGTTGCCCGCATAGGCAAAGTACAGCGCCTTGATCTTCTGGGTGTCGTAAGCGGTGTAGCAGGAGAAGATCACAATGCCCAGAACGCTGAACAGAATGCTGGACCCGCTCATAAAGAACATACCGATCACGCTCACCGCCAGCAGCACGATCAGGCCCACCATCAACGGGGTGCGCCAGCTGGTCAGATCCCGTTTGGTCAGATAGCCGTAGGCTGCCATTACGCCGAAGTACAGCGCCGCCGCGCCAAAGGCCATGAGCACATCGCCCATGTCATACAACCACAGGTAGGAGCTGAACACAAGGCCGTTCACCGCCGCGTAGAGGAAGAACAGGCCCCGGGCCGAACCCACGCTCATGCTGTGCAGGCGGGATGCCAGCGCCACCACCAGCACAATCTCCAGAATGGCCAGGCCAAAGAAGGTAAAGCTGGAACGCAGCAGATAAAAGCCGATGTTGCTCATGTATGCAGCCAGCGAAACCCCAAAGGTGACCAGCAGGCCTGCAAACATCCACAAAAAGGTTTTTGCGGTATAGTTGCTCAGGGTCTCGTACTGGAATTTTTCGTTCATATAAACGGTATTAGGGCCGGAATTGTTCCATTGATTGTAATCGTTCATAACATCAAATCCTTTCTTAAGGTTGATTATACCGTATATTATATCTGGATTTGTAAATAAAATCAAAATCTTTTATAATGACTTTGTGACAAGATCCCCCAAAAGCCGGTGTGGCGCGCAAAATCACCACCGGCGAAAGGAGCGTTTTCATGGCCTTTGGTCTTTATCTTCATATCCCCTACTGCCTGGCAAAATGCCGTTACTGCGATTTTTATTCCAAGGGTGGCAGCCGGGGCGTTCCGCAGGAATATGTGGATGCACTGGTGCGCCGGATGGACGAGTTCCGCCGGAAGGGCCTGCTGGCCCCGCATCCGGACACGGTGTATTTCGGCGGCGGCACTCCCAGCCTGCTGACCCCGGAACAGGCTGCCCGGCTCATTGCCGCAGCCAGCCCCGCCCCCGGTGCGGAGGTAACGCTGGAAGCAAACCCGGAGACCGTGAACGAAGAAATTCTCACCGGTTTTTTGCAGGCGGGCGTGAACCGGCTGAGCCTGGGGGTGCAGACTGCCTTTGACGAGAGCCTGGCCCGACTGGGCCGCCCCCACACCGCGGCCCAGAGCCGGGAAGCCTTCCGGGCGGCACGGCAGGCGGGCTTTGCCAACATCAGCGGCGACATCATGATGGCTCTGCCCCGGTATACGCGGGAGGAGTTCGACGCCACGCTGGAGCTGATTGCATCCGGCGGCGCCACCCACATTTCGGCCTATCTGCTGAAAATCGAACCGGGCACCGCCTTCGGCAAAAATCCGCCTGCCGACCTGCCGGACGAGGACGCCGCCGCGGATTTCTATCTCTATGGTGTGCAGCAACTGGAACAGGCGGGCTTTGCCCAGTACGAGATCAGCAACTTTGCCCGCCCGGGCTTTGAGGGGCGGCACAACCTTTTATACTGGAACTGTCAGGACTATCTGGGCCTCGGCCCCGCCGCCCACAGCTGTGTGAACAATCGGCGGTTCTACTGGCCCGGCGATACCCACGCCTTTCTGGACTCGGCCTGCCAGCCGGTGCAGGACGGCGGCTGCGGCGCGGAGGACTATATCCTCTTACAGCTGCGGCTGACCAGCGGACTGGATCTGAACGCCCTGAAAAGAAAATACAGTGTGGAATTTTCGCAAAAACAATTGCGTTTTGTAGAAAAATGTGTGGCCGCCGGGTATGCCCGATTCCAAAACGGCGTACTCTCGCTTACCCCTTCCGGATTGATTATCCAGAACAGCATATTGTGTGAGCTTCTGGACTGAAGCCCTCCTCCTGTTTATCGGGTTCACGTCCGCAGAACAGCAATATGACACAAGAGCCGCCCGCCTTCGGTTTTGTCCGAAAGCGGGCGGTTTTTTCAGTAGTTATTATTTACAATCAGTATATTTTAAATCATTTTTTACTGTTTTTCGGTTTAATCTTCCCATTTCTCGCACAGAGCTTCCACCTGGCTTGCCATCCGGGCCAGCTCCTTGTTGGCATGGCCTTCCTTGGCCTTGATGATATTCAGCAGGCGGTGGCCGGCGTCCAGCAGACGGCGGAACACCGGGTTCTGGCTGCGCAGGCCGGCTTTCTTTTCCTCAATGCGCTTGCGGTTGCCCAAAGCCAGGCAGTGGCCGCTCACCAGATCGTAGACCGCGCCGTTGTAGGGCGCGCTGGCGGAGTAGCCCAGCTCGGCCATCAGACGGTTGGCAAAGATATCGCAGACGGTATCCTCGCCGTGGGTTACGAACACATGCTGGGGCTTGTGCTCTTTAAAGGCGGCGGCCCAGCGCATCAGGCCCTCGTTGTCCGCGTGACCGGAAACGCCAGCCAGCACCTTAATCTGGGCCCGCACCTCGATGGTCTCGCCAAACAGCCGCACCTCTTTTGCGCCTTCCACCAGTGCCCGGCCCAGGGTGCCGGGACTCTGGTAGCCCACAAACAGCACGGTGGACTGGGGCTGCCACAGGTTGTGCTTCAGATGGTGCCGGATGCGTCCGGCTTCACACATGCCGCTGGCGGAAAGAATCACCTTGCGGCTCTGGTCAAAGTTGATGGCCTTGGAATCGTCGCTGCTCACAGCCAGCTTCAATCCCTTGAAGCTGATGGGGTTGACCCCCTGCAGCACCAGCGCCCGGGCTTCCTCGTCGTAACACTCCGCCCACTGCTCCCGGAAGATGTGGGTGGCCTCCACAGCCAGCGGGCTGTCCACATAGACGGTGAAATCGCCGTATCCCTTCACCAGGTTCTGCTCCTTGATCTGCCGCAGGAAATACAGCATTTCCTGCGTGCGGCCCACCGCGAAGCTGGGAATCACCAGATTGCCGCCCCGGTCAAAGGTCTCCTGAATCACACCTGCCAGCTCGGTCACATAATCCGGCCGGGGGCCGTGGCTCCGGTCGCCATAGGTGGATTCCATCACCACATAGTCTGCTTCGGAAATGTACTGCGGATCCTCGAGCAGGGGCTGGTGGTCGTTGCCGATATCGCCGGAAAAGACCAGCTTTTTGGTGACCTCACCCTCGGTGACCCACAGCTCGATGCTGGCCGAGCCCAACAGATGGCCCACATCCACGAAACGCCCCTTCACGCCGGGAGCCACGTCAAAGGTCTCGCCGTAATCAATGGGTAGAAACAGCTTCAGTGCGTCCTCCGCGTCCTGCATGGTGTAGATGGGCTCGTATTCCGCTGCACCCGAGCGTTTTGCCTTCCGGTTGCGCCACTCTGCCTCAAATTCCTGAATGTGGGCGGAGTCGCGCAGCATAATGTTGCACAGCTCAGTGGTGGCGGTGGTTGCAAACACCGGCCCCCGATACCCGTTTTTCACCAGCAGCGGGATACGGCCGGAGTGATCGATGTGGGCGTGGGTCAGCAGCAGGCTGTCCACCTGGCCGGGTGCCAGCGGCAGGGGCTGATTTTCATAAATGTCCCTGCCCTGTTCCATGCCGCAGTCGATCATGATGTTCTGGTCGTTCACCTGAAGCAGATAACAGCTTCCGGTAACCTCATGGGCTGCGCCCAAAAATGTAAGCTTCATAATCTGCGGGGCCTCCTTTGTTGCCGCCCGCGCTCTGCCCCAAACGGGGCCGCGAGGGCCGGTCCTGTCGTTACCTTTATTATAGCCCCTGCCCCGGGCGCTTACAAGCAAAATGTCAAAAACAAAAGCAAACAGATTGTAAATTTTAGGCAATACCGCACAATTCCGAATGGTGAATCACGCGAGATTCCTTCAAACAATCTGTTTGCTTTTTATCAGTTTTTCTGCAATTCCGGGATCACCACGCTGGCGCCGCCAAAGGCCCCGGCCTCCTGCTCGTCGTGAGTGATGAGCAGCAGCCATCGGCCGTTCAGCGCCCGGTGTACCCAGTCCATGGCCCGCTGCCGGGTTTCTTCATCCAGCCCTTTGAAGGGTTCGTCCAGAATCACACCTTCGGCAGGGGCCAGCAGCGCCCGGGCCAGTGCCACCCGCCGGGCCTGCCCACCGGACAGCTGCCGCGCAGGCTTTGCCCAGTCCTCTTCGCAAAGGCCCAGCTCTTCCAGCGCCGCTTCGATCTGCTCCCGGCCCAGCTGGGGGCAGCAGAGGGCCACGTTGCCCACCGCCGAAAGCTGGCCGCAGAGCCGATCCTCCTGAAACTGGGCCACGATCCGGCCATCCGCCACAAGGCTGCCGGAGTCCGGCTGCTCCAGCCCCAGCAGCAGCCGGGCCAGGGTGGTCTTGCCCCGGCCGGAGGGAGCCATGAGCACGTTGACTCCTTCCAGGGTCAGATCCAGATCCCGCAGCACCCACTGATCCCCGTAGCGTTTTCCAACGCCCTTCAGTATCGCCTTCATGCGCCGTCCCCTTCCAGCCGCCTGCCCGCTGCTGCCAGCAGCCGAACAAATATCGCTTCAAACACACCGCTCACCAGCACGATCACCGCCGTCCAGGCGAACAGCTCGCCGGTTTCCAGATAGAGTTTTGCCTGATACAACGCCTCGCCGATGCTGCCGTCCGGCAGGCCGATCACTTCGGCGGCGATGCCGCTTTTCCATGCAAGGCCCATACCCACGGTGCAGCTCTGCACAAAATAGGGCCACACCTGGGGCAGCCAGATGGCCCCCAGTGCCCGGGAAAAGGGAATGCGGAACACCTTTGCCATCTCCAGCAACTGCCGGTCGGTCTGCTGGATGCCCTCCAGCACCGCGGTATACACCACCGGCAGTACCATCAGAAAGCTGATGAGCACCGCCAGATTGGCGCTGCGCACCCACAAAAGGGCCAGAATGATAAAGCTGGCCACCGGCACCGCCTTGATCAGCTGCATCAGCGGCCGGATCAGCACCCGCACCGGCTCCAGCCAGGCACTGGCCGCCGCCAGCAACGTGCCCACTGCCAACGCGCCGAAAAAGCCCGCCAGAATGCGCAGGGCACTGAAGCCAACTCGCTGCCAGAAGGCGGCGGTGGGCACAAGGCCTACCAGCTTTTCCAGTGTTTCCAGCGGCGAAGCAAGCAGAAAGCTCTGCTCCATCGCCACGGCCGAAAACTGCCAGACCGCCACCCAAAACAGGATGGCGGCCGCTTGTTTGATTCGTTTATTCCACACCATAGTAGAAATCGTCGCCCGGCAGCGCACCGCCCACCGAGGCGGCATCCTGCTGGTACAGCACGTCCAGATAGCCGCTCAGGGCCTGCTTCATGTCCGCGCCGTCCATGTAGGTGATGTTGCAGGCGGGCAGAGCCTTCTCAGCCAGAGGAGCCTTGGCCACGATGCCGTACTCCGCCACCAGCTGGGCCGCGTCGGCAGTGTTGGCGGTCACCCACTCAATGCTGCTGCGGTAGTCGGCCAGAAAGACCTCCAGCTCCTCGGGATGCTGCTCGGCATAGTCGCTGCGCACGGCCAGCACGCCGGTGATCAGCTGGGAATTCGGGTCAATCTTGTTCCATTCCTCGGTCAGATCCAGCGCCACGTTCAGGCCCTCCACCTGAGCCTGGGCAGCGGTCACATAGGGCTGGGGCAGCACGGCCACCGCGCCCTCGCCGGCGCTCTGCAGCGTGGACAGCACCTCGGTGGCCTCGCTCTTGTATTCGATGGTCACATCCTTGGCCGGGTCGATGCCGTTTTCGGTGAGGATGTAGTTGAGCACATACTCAGGGGTGGTGCCCTTGCCGGTGGAATAGATGGTCTTGCCGGCCAGATCGGCCACACTGGCCACATCGTCGCCGGTGGTCACCACATACAGAACACCCAGGGTGTTCACCGCGGCCACCTGAATCTTGCCCTCGGTTTTCTGGTACAGGGTGGCAGCCAGGTTGGCGGGGATGGCCGCCGCATCCAGCTCGCCCTTGGTCAGCAGAGGCACGATCTCATCCGCCGCGCCGTACATGGTCACATCATACAGAGGGCTTTCCATGCTCTCCTGATCCTTCATCAGCTTGACCATGCCCATGGTGGTGGGGCCCTGCAGGCCCGCGATCCGCATGGCATCGCCCGAAGCGGCAGTGTCCTCGGAAGCGCTCGCGGCGGAGGATGCAGGCACGCTTTCCGCCTGACTGGAAGCAGGCGCACTGGATGCAGCCTGCGAGGAAGCGGTGCTTCCGGAAGCAGCGGTACCGCCACAGGCAACCAGGCTCAGGGCCATTGCGGCAGCCATTACCATGCTTAACAAACGTTTCATGAAAGTTCTCTCCTTCTGGGCAGTTGTTCCGGGCCGTAACCCGGTTTGCCTTTTTGGGGATATTCTACTATAATAAAAGAAATTATGCCGTTGCGGCGGCAACCAACCGCCCGCACAAAGGAGCCAATGCCATGCGCAATTCCATCTTACTGGACGATCATCTTCCCATTCTGCTGCAAACCACCCTGTTTCACGGCCTGAGTCTGGCAGAGCTGCGCATGACCATGGAGTGTTTCCAGCCCGCCGCCCGTGCCTTTTCCAAGGGCGAGATCGTGCTGCTTTCCGGCTACGAGATACGGGATGTGGGCATTGTGCTGGCCGGTCAGGTGGAGGCGGTAAAAAACACGCCGGACGGCGGCAGCGTGGCCATCACCCTGATGGAGCCGGGCAGCCTGTTTGGCGATGTGCTCAGCGGCAGCAGCACCAAAAGCCCGGTCACGGTGATCGCCAAAACCGACTGTCAGGTGCTGTTCGTGCCCTACCAGAAGATTCTGCACCCCTGCGCCCGGATGCACGGCAGCCACTTCCAGCTGATGCAGAATCTGGTGTGTACCATTTCCGACAAATACTTTGCTCTCAACCGCCGGGTGGATCTGCTGATTCTGAAAAGCCTGCGCAGCAAGCTGTGCGCCTACCTGCTGGAGGAATCCGCCCGCGCCGGGGCCGACACCTTTACCATCCCCTTCTCCCGGGCCGGGCTGGCGGATTATCTGAACTGCGAGCGCAGTGCCCTGAGCCGGGAGATCTCCCGCATGCGGGACGAGGGCCTGATCGAGACCTACAAAAACAGCTTCAAGCTGCTGAATAAGGCGGAGCTGACCCGCCAATATCACTGTTAAAAGGAGAGATTTTCTGTTTATGAAAGCCCCTGTTTTATACATCGTGATCCCCTGCTACAACGAGCAGGAGGTTCTGCCCGTGACCAGCGGCATGTTCCTGGAAAAAATCAACAGCCTGATTGAAAAGGGCCGGGTTGCCCCTGAAAGCCGGGTAGTTTTTGTGAACGACGGCTCCAAAGACAATACCTGGAACATCATTCAGGAGCTGGCAAAAAGCGACGAGCACTTCGAGGGCATCTGCCTTTCCCGCAACCGGGGTCACCAGAACGCTCTGCTGGGCGGTCTGATGACCGTGAAGGACCGGTGCGACATTACCATCAGCATCGACTGTGACGGTCAGGACGACATCAACGCCATGGATGCCATGGTGGATGCCTACTGGGACGGCTGTGAGGTGGTGTACGGCGTGCGCTCCAAGCGGGACACCGACACCTTCTTCAAGCGCTTCACCGCCGAGGGCTTCTACAAGCTGATGAACTGGATGGGCGCACAGGTGGTGTTCAACCACGCGGACTATCGGCTGATGAGCAGCCGGGTGCTGAATGAGTTCGCCAATTTTAAGGAAGTGAACATTTTCCTGCGGGGCATGGTGCCGCTGGTGGGCTTCAAGAGCACCAGCGTGTACTACGAGCGGGCCGAGCGCATTGCCGGCGAAAGCCACTACCCCCTGAAAAAAATGCTGGCCCTTGCCTTCGACGGCATCACCAGCCTTTCCGTAAAACCCATCCGGCTGATCACCGGTTTCGGCGCTCTCGTTTCGGTGATCAGCTTTGTGGGCGTGATCTGGGCTGTGGTTGAGGCCATTCTGGGCAGCACCGTGGCAGGCTGGGCCTCCACCACCAGCATTGTATGCTTTATGGGCGGCATCCAGCTGCTGTGCCTGGGCGTGATCGGTGAATACATCGGCAAGATCTATCTGGAAACCAAACAGCGGCCCCGGTTCATCATCAGCGAGACCACCTTCCCGGATAAGGAGGACAAATGAGCAAAATCACCTGGAAGGGCAGCGTGCTGCTTGGCCCCATCCCCCCGGTGCTGGTCAGCTGCGGCACGCCGGAGGCCCCCAATGTGTTCACCGTGGCCTGGGCGGGCATCGTGAACACCCATCCGCCCCGGGTCTCCATTTCGGTGCGGCCCAGCCGCCACAGCTACGGCTTGATTCAGCAAAGCGGCGAGTTCGTGATCAATCTGCCCACCACCGCTCTGGCCCGCGCCGTGGACTGGTGCGGGGTGAAAAGCGGCCGGGACGTGAACAAATTTGAGGCCATGGGCCTGACCGCCCTGCCCGCCAGCCAGGTGGGCTGCCCTCTGGTGGGGGAAAGCCCGGTGAATCTGGAATGTAAAGTGTTCCAGCAGATTCCCCTCGGCACCCATGACCTGTTTCTGGCTGACGTGGTGGCCGTGAACGTGAGCGAGGAGCTGCTGGATACCGCGGGCAAGCTGCATCTGGAACGGGCGGGCCTGCTGGCCTACGCCCACGGCCAGTATTACAGCCTGGGCGAAGAGATGGGCACCTTTGGCTGGAGCGTGCGCAAAAAGCAGCCCCCGGCCCGAAAGGGCCCGGCGCCGAAAAAGTCCGCCTTTGAAAAAACAGCGCCCCACAAATCTGACCGGGCAAAGCGCGGCCCCGCCCCCAAAAAGGCAGGCCCGGCGCCCCGCCGCCCCAAAAAGAAATAAATCACTGCAAAGCAAAAGCCGCCGGTCTCCCCTTTCACTGGGAAAACCGGCGGCTTTTTCGTTGTGCTTGTTTTACTTATCCAGCAGATCCGCTTCTTCGGGGTGCTTTTCGAACCACTTGGCGGCATAGCTGCAGCTGGTGCGAGCCTTGCGGCCGCTGGCCCGCAGCTGGGCCACGCACTGTTCCATCAGCTGGCCGGCCATGCCCTGGCCCCGCAGCTCCTCACCCACGAAGGTATGGTCGATGTCCACCACACCGGGTGCCACCTGGGGGAAGGTGATCCGGGCCAGCTCCCGGGTCTCGTCGCCATAAACGATGCTGTTTTCGTTGATTTTGAATTCCATAGAAGTACACCTCTTTTTTGGGGTATTTTCTGCCGGTCAAAAACCGGTCAGTCGTCAAATTCCACAGTGCGGCCGCAGCGGATGCAGCCGCCCTTGCCCTTCCAGCGGGGCAGAACGCCGGGATAGCCGCAGTGGGGGCAGCGCAGCCCGAACCGCTTGACCATCCAGGCGGCCACCACCGCCGCCAGCCCCAGTTCAAACACCGTGAACTGGCTCATGCAGCCGCCGGCGATCACAAGCGCCATGCGGCGTGAAAGTTTTTTCATTGCGTTTTCCTCTCTTTTACAGAGCGCTCTGCGGATCCTTCAGGTTCCGCAGGTCGGCACTTTCGGAAAAATCCTCCCGGTCCAGCGTCAGGCTCGGGTTGTAGTAGGGATCGTGGGTCAGGCCGTAGCGGGTGAACCGGTCGGTCAGGCGCTTCTGCTCCTGGGCGAACCGTTCCTTTTTCGCCTTGTCCTTTTCGTCGCTGCCCCGGCTCTTGCTCTCGTAGTGGTACAGCCGGGCATAGGGGGTCCAGATGATCCGATAGCCCGCATCCCGCACCCGCAGGCAGAAATCCACATCGTTGAAGGCCACGGTGAAGCCCTCGTCCAGGCCGCCCATCTCGTCGTACACCTCGCTGCGCACCAGCAGGCAGGCAGCGGTGACGGCGGAGAAGTCCTGCACGGTGGCCAGACGGAACATATAGCCGCTGCCGCCGGCCTTCTTGTACTTGTGGCTGTGGCCGGCGTAGCCGCCCAGACCGGTGATGATGCCCGCGTGCTGGATGGTATCGTCCGGATAATAGAGCATGGCCCCGCAGATGGCCGCGCCGGGGCGGCTGGCCTGCATGAGCATCTCGGTGAGCCACTGGCCATCGATGATCTCCACGTCGTTGTTCAAAAGCAGCAGATACTCGCCCTTTGCGAATTTGCGGCCGAAGTTGTTGATGGCCGAGAAGTTGAACCCGCCCTCAAACTTTACCACCTGCAGGTTGGCAAAGCGCTCCTTCGCCTTTTCGTAATAATCGAAGGTGGCAGGATCGGTGGAGTTGTTCTCAATCACGATCACCTCGAACCGCTGCCAGCTGGTTTTTGCATAGATGGAGGCAAGGCACTTTTCCAGATCATCGGTATGATCCTTGTTGGGGATCAGAATGCTCACCAGCGGCTCGCCGGGAATGACCCAGTCCACCTTGTAGGTGCTGGGGAAGATACCGTCCTTCACCTCGCCCTGCTGGCCGGTGCGCTGCAGATGGTCCGCAATGGCCTTTTTTGCCGCCTTGGCCACATAGGGCTTGGCCGCCACGCCGCCGCTGGTGCTGGCCGCGTGTACCCGCCAGTAGTAAAGCACCTGGGGAATGTGGCAGATCTGGCCCAGCTCCAGCCGCTCCAGCAGCCGCAGGAACAGATCGTGATCCTGGCTGCCGTCGCACTCCGGCCGCTCGCCGCCCACCGCCAGAAATTCCGACCGGCGGAACACTGCCAGATGGCAGATGTAGTTGCAGCAGAGCAGGTAATCCGGGGCGTAGTCCGGCTTGAAGTGCCCCACCGTGGGCTTCTCGATTTTTTTGGTAAACAGGGCCTCGTCGCTGTACAGAAAGGCCGCACCGGTCTCGGCAATGGCCTTCTGCACGGTATAAATGGCGTGAGGGGCCAGCACGTCGTCGTGGTCCGCCAGCGCCAGATACTCCCCGGTAGCCAGCGCCGCCGCGTGGTTGGTGTTGTGGCTGATGCCCTTGTTCTCAATTGCCTTGTAGCGGATGCGGCTGCCCGCCTTTTCGGCGGCGGCATCCACCAGTTTTTTCACTGCCGGGCGGTGCGCCTCGTCCGAGGCATCTGCCAGACACAGCTCCCAGCCGGGGCTGGTCTGGTTCAGCACGCTGTCCAGCAATTGGCGCAGAAAAGGCTCCGGCGTGTTGTACAGGGGCACGCAGATGGAAATCACCGGCCCGGGTGCGCCCTGCGCGCACTCCTTGCGCTGGGCTTCCAGCACCTGCTTTTTTGGCAGGTAGCGGGCCTTTTTGCCGAAAAAGCGCCGCTTGATAAATCCGGCGGCCCGGCGCAGCACCGGACCCGGGCCCTCTTCCTTCAGCACCTGAAGGGTGTAGCCCATCAGCTCTTTGATGCGTTTCAGTTTCAGATTCAATGGGGGTTCCTCTTCTCCGATTGATTTGGGTGCTGTCTGCGCGGCCTTATTTCAGACCGTAATTTTCAAACAGCAGGTTGAAATGCCGGTTGTAGTAGGGATCTCCCTTCTGGATGAGGGGGGTGTATTTTTCAATGAAGTTTGCCTTTTCCCGCTCGTAGCGTTTGGCGTTCTCGCTCAAAGTATCCAGCCCGCGGCTCTTGCTTTCGTGGTGATAGGCCTCGGCAAAGGGGGTGAATACGTTCAGGAGGCCCTGCTGCCAGAGCTTCAGGCACAGGTCGATGTCGTTGTAAGCCACGGCGAATTTTTCCTCGTCCAGCCCGCCGCAGGCATCGTACAGGTCGGCCTTCACCATCAGGCAGGCGCCGGTCACCGCCATCAAATCCTGCGGGGTGGCCAGCCGGTACAAATCGCCCGCCGAAGCTCTGGGGTGGCTCTTGTGGCTGTGGCCGGCGGTGCCGTTGATGCCAAGGAACACACCGGCATGCTGGATGGTATCGTCCGGGAAGTAGAGCTTCGCGCCCACGCAGCCCACGTCCGGCCGCTGGCTGTACATGAGCATCTCGGCCAGAAAGCCCTCGCTGAGCAGCTCCACGTCGTTGTTCAAAAGCAGCAGCTGCTCGCCCTTGGCAAATTTGCGGCCGAAGTTGTTGATGGCGGAGAAATTGAATCCTCCCTCGTACTGCACCACCTGCAGATTCCCATACTGCTGCTTTGCCTTCTCGTAATATTCGAAGGTGGCCGGGTCGGTGGAGTTGTTCTCGATCACAATCACCTCGAACCGGTCGTAGCCCGCATATTTGTACAGGCTTTCCAGACAGCGGGACAGATCCTCCACATGGTCCTTGTTGGGGATCATGATGCTGATGAGAGGGGTTCCGGTGAGCTCATAACGCACCCGGTAGGCGCCGGGGCAGCCCGGAATCCGGGTCGCTTCGCCCGCAAGGCCCACCCGCTTCAGGTGGTCGTTGAGCGCCCGCTCGCCCGCCGCCAGTGCGTAGGGCTTCGCGTCCATGGAGGAGGCGGTGGAGGCGGCGTGGCTGCGCCAGATATAAAGCGCATAGGGAATGTGCACGATCTTTTTTGCCTTTTCGGTGAGCCGCAGAATCAGCTCGAAGTCCTGACTGCCGTCGTATTCCGCCCGCTCGCCGCCGCCGGTGGCCTCAAACAGGCCTCGGGAGAATGCCGCCAGATGGGTAATGTAGTTGCAGCCCCGCAGATAGTCCGGCTCAAAATCCGGCTTGAAGTGGTAATCCACCAGATGCTTTAAATCCGCGCTGAGCACGATCTCGTCGGAGTAGACGAAATCCGCGCCCTCCGCGGCGGCCTTCGCCACCTCGTACAGGGCGTTGCGGTAAAGCACGTCGTCGTGATCCAAAAGGGTGAGCCAGTCGCCGGTTGCCAGCGCAAAGCCCTGATTGGTGTTGCCGGCAATGCCCTGGTTTTCCGCCAGCTTTTTGTAGGTGATGCGCTCGTCCTTTGCGGCATACTTCCGGGCCACCGCGCCCACATTGGCGTGGGCCTCGTCCGAGGCGTCGGCCAGCACCAGCTGCCAGTTCGGATAGCTCTGGCCGGTCACGCTCTCGATCATCTGCTTTAAAAAGGGCAGCGGGGTGTTGTACAGCGGTACCACCACGCTGATCTTCGGCCCGCCGGGCACACCCTCGGCCCGCTGGCGCTTAAGCATCCGGCGGGTGGGCAGATCCGCCCGGTACTGCCAGGTGTCCCGATGCAGCGCCAGATTCACCCGGAAGCTGATCTCCCGCCACAGGGCCTGGCCGCCCTCTTCCCTTGCCACCCGGGCGCACCAGCCGGCAAGCTGCTTCACATGGGCCGGGTCCAGCAGGCGCTTTGCCATGCCGCCCACACTGTCCTTTTGGGCAACGTCAGCGGGCAGGGGCTGGTTGTTTTTCTCGTTTGCCATCTTGCACATTCCTTTTGAAAACAGCCAAGGCCAGGCGCGTGGCTAATCACCCCGCGCTGCCTTGGCTGTGTGTTTTAAATCTTATCGTTTTCCCGGGTGGTCTGCTTGTAGGCCTCGCAGACCTCTTCGGTGGGGCCGTTCATCTTGATGCGGCCGTGCTCCAGCCAGGCAACCTTGTTGCACATACGCTCGATCTGCTCGATGGAGTGGCTCACCAGAATCACGGTGGTGCCGCCGCTCATCAACTTCTGCATGCGCTGCTCGCACTTTTCCTGGAACAGGAAGTCGCCCACCGCCAGAATTTCGTCGGCAATGAGCACGTCCGGCTTGGTGATGGTTGCCACCGCAAAGGCCAGGCGGGCCACCATACCGCTGGAATAGTTCTTCAGCGGCACGTCCAGAAAGTCCCGCAGCTCGCTGAATTCCACAATCTCCTCAAAATGAGCGTCGATGTATTTGGGGCTGAAGCCCAGAACGGTACCGTTCAGGTAGATGTTCTCCCGGGCGGTCAGGTCCATGTCAAAGCCCGCGCCCAGCTCGATCAGGGGCGCCACGGTGCCACGCACCTTGCAGCTGCCGCTGCTGGGCTTGTACACGCCGGAGATGACCTTCAGCAGGGTGGATTTGCCGCTGCCGTTCAGGCCGATCAGGCCGTAAAAATCGCCGGGCTGCACCGTAAGGCTCACGTCCTTCAGGGCAAAGAACTCGTCGAAGCGCAGCTTGCCCTTGACCAGCTGCAGAAAATACTCCTTCAGGCTCTCGCTCTTTTCCTTGGCCAGGTTGAAGCGCATGGAAACGTTATTGACTTCAATGATAGGCTGCTGCAATTTCCCGCGCCTCCTTACATATACAGAACAAATTTGTCCTGGGTCTTTTTGAACACCAGCAGACCCAGTGCCAGCATAACCAGCGCCCACGCGCCGCAGATCAGGATCTGCCCGCCGCTCAGCAGCTGACCGTACATTACGGTATCACGGAAAGCGGTGATGTACTGGTACAGGGGATTCAGGGCGATCACGCCCTCCAGCAGGGCATTGCCGAACTGTTCGGGGGTGTAGAAGATGGCGGAAAACCACATGAGGATGGTGGTGAACACCTCCCACAGATGGATCACATCCCGGAAGAACACCGCCATGGCGGCCAGAATCATACCAATGCCCAGGCTGAATACCGCCAGCATAAGCAGCGGGTACAGCCCCAACAGAATGGTGGGATACAGCCGCGCCCGGGTAATAATCATTACGATGATCAGAGCGATGAAGCTGAACAGACAGTTCACCAGACCAAAGCAGATCTTCTGCAGCGGAAAGATGTATTTGGGAATATACACCTTGCGCAGCAGCATGGCGTTGTTCATCACGCTGGACATGGCCATGGTGGTGGACTCGCGGAAGAAGTTGAACAGCAGCTGGCCGATCACCAGATAGACCGCGAAGTTTTCGATGCCTTCGCCCCGCATGCCCGCCATCAGTGTGTTGAAGATTACAAACATCACCGCACACATCATCAGCGGGTTGAGCACGCTCCAGGCAACGCCCAGCACACTGCGGCGGTATTTCAGCTTGAAATCACGGCTGATCAGATTGTAAAGCAGGTAGCGGTAGCGCAAAAAGTCCTGCACATAAAGTTTCAGCATACCGGCGCTCCCTTACCACTTACCAAAATAATCGAAGGTCTGGGCTGCAAAGGGCTCATGTTTTTTGTCCTTTTCGCTCAGCAGATACTCACAGCCGCAGTCCGGCCATTCCACGTTCACGGTGGGATCGTTGTAGGGGATACCACCCTCGGCGGTGGGGTCGTAATAATCGGTGCACTTGTAGCAGAACTCGGCCTCGTCGCTCAGCACCAGAAAGCCGTGGGCAAAGCCCTTGGGCACATAGAACTGCTTTTTGTTCTCCTCACTCAGGGTCACGCCCACCCATTTGCCGAAGGTGGCGCTGTTTGGGCGGCAGTCCACCGCCACGTCAAACACCTCGCCTTTGGTCACGCGAACCAGCTTGCCCTGGGTGTGCTCCTTCTGGAAGTGCAGCCCACGCAGCACGCCCCGGCTGGATTTGGACTGGTTGTCCTGCACAAACTCGTCGGTGATGCCGGCGGCGGCGAACTCTTCCTTCTGGAAGGTCTCCATAAAATAGCCGCGGGCGTCACCGAACACGGTGGGCTCGATCACCAGCACACCGGGCAGCCCGGTTTCAACAAACGTAAACTTCCCCATTTTCGTATGTCTCCTTCGTTTGACTTTTGATCAGTCGCGCTCCGATTCGCCTTCGCGGGCCATCTCGGCCCGGAACGCCTCGTAGTCGCGGATGTATTCCTCTCCATCGTAGTGTTCGCTGCACAGAACCAGCAGCACACTGTCCGGCGAAAAATCATACATATCCTTCCACACCATGCGGGGGATGTAGATACCGGTGTTGGGCTGATCCAGATGATACACCTGCTCGCGGCCCAGACCGTCGTCCACCCGGACCTTGCTCTTGCCTGCCACGTTCACCAGAACAAATTCGGTGTTCCGGTTGGCATGCTGGCCGCGCATCACGGTCGCATCGCTGCCATAGATGTAGAACACACGCTGGATGGCGAAGGGAACATCCTGTTCGCCTTCCACCACGATCAGGCTGCCCCGCTCGTCGCCCAGGTCACCGAAGCGAAGCAGCTTCACCTTATCGTAATTTTTATTTTGTTTCATCGGCTGATATTCCTCACGGCTCCCACTGGTTGATGACGTCGATCACATACTGCTGCTCCTCGGCGGTCATGCCGTTGTACATGGGCAGGCTGAGCACCTCGCCGGCATAGCGCTCGGCAATGGGGAAATCCCCCACACCGAAGCCCAGATAGGCATACGCCTCGGACAGATGCGGCGGGATGGGATAATGGATGATGGTGCCGATGCCCTTCTCCTTCAGGTAAGCGGCCAGCGCGTCGCGCCCATTGGGCACATGCACCACATACTGATGCCAGGTGCAGTCCGCACCGGGGCGGATTTTGGGCAGCTGTACATGGGGGTTTTTCAATTTGTCGTTGTAGGTTCCGGCAATGGCGCAGCGCTCGGCGTTGAAGTCGTCCAGATGGGTCAGCTTCACCCGCAGCAGGCCCGCCTGCAGCTCGTCCAGCCGGGAGTTGGTGCCCACCACCTGGTTGTGGTAGCGCTTTTCGCTGCCGTAGTTGCGGTAGACCCGGAACTTTTGGGCCAGCTCGTCGCTGTTTGTCACGATGCAGCCCGCGTCGCCAAAGGCGCCGCAGCCCTTGGTGGGATAGAAGGAGAAGCAGCCCACATCACCGAAGGTGCCCACGGTCTGGCCCTGCCAGTGGTTGCCGTGGCTCTGGGCGCAGTCCTCCACCACCTTCAGATCATGGGCCTTCGCAATGGCCATGATACGGGTCATATCGCAGGACTGGCCGTACAGATGCACCGCCAGAATGGCTTTGGTTTTGGGGGTGATGGCAGCTTCAATCTTTTCCGCGTCGATGTTGTCGTATTCGTCCGGCTCCACAAATACCGGGGTGGCCCCGTTCATGGAGATGCCCATCACACAGGCAATGTAGGCATTGGAGCAGACGATCACCTCGTCGCCCGCGCCCACGCCCAGCAGACGGAAGCTGATCCACAGTGCATCCAGCCCGCTGGCCAGACCCACGCAGTGCTTCGCGCCGATGTAGGTAGCCCACTCCTTTTCAAAAGCCTCCACCTCTTTGCCAAGCACATACCAGCCGCTGCGCAGCACCTGCAGGGCTTTTTCCTCATACTCCGCCGCGTGCAGGCTGTACTGGCGGCCCAGATCGTTGGGCATGATATTCATCAACGCAATTCCCTCCTGCTGTAACGGCCCGCCGCTGCGGCAGGCCAAACATATTCATGGTATATTTTACCCCATCCCACCCCAAAGCGCAACAAGAATTCCCGCAAAAGCCCTTCGTCCCTTTGCGGAAATGCTTTTCCTTTTTGGCAAAAGCGCAAAAAGCGGCCCGCCGCCACGGAAAACCTGTTCCCGTGGGCGGCGGGCCGCCCGGTTTTCATCGGATCTCCTTGCGCTCAGCGCCGGGGCAGATCGGTTCGTTCATCGTGCCCTTCCTTTGTGGAGGGGCGGCGTACATCCAGCGTCTGCACCGGGGTGGAATTCACTGCTCCAGTGCGGGTAATGATCTGGAAATCCGCCGGCAAGCCGGTTTCCCTGGCCCGCTTTGCCGCCAGGCTCTGCAGCCCTCCGCCACCGCGGATCAGACGCACCGCCAGCAGAATGGCGATTGCCGCCGCGGCCACTGCCACGCCGATGCCCAGATACATGCGCCCGTCGCCGGCGGTCTTTTGCGGCACATAGGTGTTGGCCTGCAGAATCTGCTCCAGCCCGCTTACCGTCAGCCCCACGGTGCGCAGGGTGGTGGGCTGAAGGGTGTTTTCCTTCAGCAAATAGGTAACCGTGGCGGAAAAGCCCTGCCCCAGCACATACTGTTCCGGAATATCAAATTCCGCAGTCACATCCACTTCGGTGAAAGCATCATTCAGCAGCACCTCGGCTCCCTGAGCCGCCACCTGCACATTGCCCAGACTTTCGAAGCCGCCGCCCACCAGCGACACCTCATAGGTATCCTGCGGGCTGGCAATGCTCACCCGCCGGAAATGGGCAAAGGCATAGTCCAGAAGGGCAGCGGCATCCTTGTAGTTGCCGTTGAGCCCCACCGATTTGAGCACCACCACAATCAGATTCAGGCCGTCCTGCTCGGCATAGCCCACATAGGTGTAGCCCGCCTGATCGTGGAAGCCGCTCTTGCCGCCCTTTTCATAAGCCCGGTACAGCAGCGGTCCGCCCACCCGAAGCCAGTCGGTGCAGTGGAAGGCACGCTCCGGCTGCAGGTTGGTGGCGGCCATGCGCCACTCGTCGTTGCGGCAGAATACATCCATGAACCCGGGCTGCTGCATGGCCCAGCGGGTCAGGTTCGCCATATCCCGGGCGCTGGTGTAATGGTTTTCATCATACAGGCCGTGGGGGTTTGCATAGTGGGTGTTGGTAAGCCCCAGCTCCTGTGCCTTGGCGTTCATCTTCTCCACACCGCTGGCAATGGTGCCGTCGTCGCCAAAATACTCCGCCAGCGCGTTGGCGCCGTCGTTGGCGCTCTCCAGCTGGGTGCCATAGATCACATCCTCCAGCGTTACCACCTCGCCGGGCAGCAGCGCAATGTGGGTGGAGTTGGATTCCAGACTGTGGGCCACATCGTAATCGATGGTCATCTGGGCGGACCAGTCGCCCTGTGCCTTTTCCATGGTGAGCCCCAGGGTCATGATCTTGGTGATCGAGGCCGGATAGAGCACCTCGTCGGGATTCTTTTCCATGATGACCTGGCCGGTGTCCGCGTCCATGACCACATAGGCCTCGCAGGTCACCTGGGGCAGGTCCTCCGCCGCAGCGGTGGGGGCCAGCACAGCTGCGCCCAGCACAGCGGCGGCCAATATTGAAACCAGTTTTTTCAAACCGAATACATCCTTTACCTGTTGGTTTTCCGTTCGCTTTCGCAATTTCGCAATACACTGCTTTAACTGATTTATTATAGCCTACCGGCCGCCCCCGGTTCAAGTTCTCCACAAAATTTCCACAGAATGTTTGCAAGCCTCTGCACCGCGGCATGGGTTTTTATGCTATGATACAATCAAATGGTCAAAATGGCGGCATTTGCCCAAAAGGAGGTTTTTCACCATGACAATACACCCCTCCGCTGTGCCGGAGCACAAGGCCGCGCTGCGGGCACAGGCCCGTGCGTTTCTGGCCGCGGCCGGCCCGGAGCAGACTGCCGCCTGGGGTCGGGCCATGGCCGAACATCTGACCAAAAGCGATCTCTGGCGGCGCGCCGGGTCAGTGTTCTGCTTTGTGAGCACTCCCCGCGAACCGGGCACCCGGCCCCTTCTGGAACGGGCACTGGCCGAAGGCAAAATCCTCTGCGTGCCCCGCACCGGGCCGGAAGGCTTTATGGAGGCTGTACCGGTGGATTCCCTCGAACAGCTGGCCCCCGCCCGCTTCGGGCTGCTGGAGCCTGCGCCCGACCTGCCGGCCCTTGCCCCTGAACAGCTGGAGCTGGTGGTCGCCCCCTGCCTGATGGCAGCGCCCGGCGGGCTGCGGCTGGGCCAGGGCGGCGGTTACTACGACCGCTTCCTGCCCCGCTGCCGCTGCCCGGTGGTGCTGCTTTGCCCCACCGGTCTGGTTCAGTCCGACCTGCCCGCCGAAGCTCATGACCGCCGGGCTGATCTTGTGCTTACCGAAGAGGGTTTTCTTTCCGGAACCTAAACGTTGAGCACCGGGCCCAGCTGGCGGCCCCGCAGGGCGCATTCCAGCGTATCCCGGATCAGAGAAAAATCGCTTTGCAGGCTGCTGGGCTTTTTCAGGTAATCGTCCTGCGCAAAAGGTACCATATAATAGTGCTTGCGGTTGGTCAATGCCGCCAGATTGGAAAAGCTGGCAGCCAGCCCATCATTGGTGGAAAGAGCAATGACCACCGGCCTGCCGCTGCGCAGCATGCTTTTCGCCCCCAGGGTGACCGGCGTGTCGCTGATGCCGTGGGCCAGCTTTGCAAGGGTGTTGCCGGTGCAGGGGGCAATCACCATGGCCTGCGCCATGTTTTTGGGCCCCAGCGGTTCGGCCCCCTGCAGGGTTTCGATGGGCGGCGTGCCGCACAGCTGCTCCAGCCGCCGCTTCCAGTCCGCCGCCGCGCCGAACCGGGTGTCCAGCCCGGCAGCGTTGAAGCTCATCAGCGGCAGCACCCTTACCCCGCTGTTCACCAGCTCTTCCATACGCGGAAGAATGCTCTCGAAGGTGCAGAAGCTGCCGCACAGCGCCCACACCACAGTTTTCTCGTTCATACGCACAATCCCTCCTCACACAGCATGGCCAGCACCGTGTCGGCCACAAATTCCCCGGCAGTCACCGGCGCACAGCGGGCAGGCAGGCTCAGTGCCCGGATGGCCCGGATGCCCAGCTCCTCCGCCGCTTCCAGATCCACCCCGCCGGGCAGGCTGGCCAGATCGATCACCAGACTGCCCGGTGCCAGCGCCGCCAGCTCCCGGTGGCCCAGCGTCGGAGCCGGAATGGTGTTCACCACCGTTTCAAAGCCCGGCAGCCGATGCGTCAGTTCTTCCAGCCCGCAGGCATTCAGGCCCCTGCTTTCCGCCTGCGCCCGCTGGCCTGGGCTTCGGGCTGCCACCGTGACCCGGGCGCCCAGCGCCGCCAGCCGCACCGCCAATGCCGCGCCGCACCGGCCGTAGCCCAGCACCAGCACCGGGCTGTGCCACAGCGTGCGGGTGCGGTTTTGCAGCAAAAGGGCGATGCAGCCCTCGGCGGTGGGGATGGCGTTCAGCACCGCCAGCTCCTCCCTACTCAGATAATCCCGCAGCGGCACCCCAGCCTGTGCGGCCGCCTGGGCCGCCGCCGGGCCTACTCTTCCCCCAAAGGCCACCGCCCCGGGCTTTGCCCCGGCCAGCAGCCGGGTCAGGCTTTCGCTTTCGCCGCCCAGGGGCATGGGCAGCAGAATCACGTCCGCTGCGGCCAGCCGTTCTCCCCCCACCACCTGCCAGCCCCGCTGGCGCAGACGGTCCGCTGCCGCCCGCTGGCGGGCATCCGCCCCCAGCACGGCAAACACCGTCTTTCTTTCGTTTGCCATCACTTGCGCTCCCCCTTTTTTGTGATTTTGCGGCCAGGGGCCGCACTGCTTTTGCCCATGCTATGCCCGCTGCGGCGCAAGTGTGCGGCAACACTTTGCCTTGGCATTTTGGTAAAAAATTCACCTGCTTTTTCGCCAAAACGGAAAATTTCATCGAACGCATCCCAAAAAATCCCCTGAAAGTGTTTATTTTGTGGAGCAAAAATTATATAATGATAGCTACAGAAATCCATATTCGGCGCGCAAATCTGTGTCGGATACATTTGCGACGGCTTTCGTCTGGGCCGCCGACCATCCTTTTGGGAATACCATCATGCTAAGGAGAGGTGGATCATAATGAACTTCCTGAGCGGCTTTAACGCCAATCTGCTGGACGGCGTCAAGCGCCTCCATTTTATCGGCATCGGCGGCAGCGGTATGTATCCGCTGGTGCAGATCCTGCATGCCCGGGGCTACACCATCACCGGCAGCGACGTGAACGAGGGCAGCATCATTGATTCGGAGCGGGCCATGGGCATTCAGGTGTTCATGGGGCACGACGCCAAAAACGTGCTGGGGGCAGACATGATCGTCTACTCCGCCGCCATTCATAAAGACAACCCGGAAATCAGGGAAGCAGACGCCCGGGGCATTCCCATGCTGGAGCGCAGCGTTCTGCTGGGCTATGTGAGCCGCCTGTACCCCCGCAGCATCTGCGTGGCGGGCACCCACGGCAAAACCACTGCCACCTCCATGATCACCAGTCTGCTGGAGCTGGCCGGCCAGGATCCTGCCGCGGTGATTGGCGGCAAGCTGCCCCTGATCGGCGGCTACGGCAAGAACGGCAGCGGCAATACCATCGTGATCGAGGCCTGCGAATTTGCCGAGACCTTTTTGCATCTGACCCCGGACATTGCGGTGCTGCTGAACATCGACAACGATCATCTGGACTACTACGGCACCATGGGCCAGCTGAAGTTTGCCTTCAAGAAATTCGCCCTGATGGCCCGCCATACCATTGTGGCCAACGCGGACGATACCAACGTGGTGCAGGTGATCAACAGTCTGGATCGTGCAGTGCGCACCTTCGGCATCAACTCCGAGGCGGATTATCAGGCGGTGAACATCCGTGAGCACAAGCCCGGCTTCTATGAATTCGATGTGCTGGAGTGGGGTTACCCGGTGGCCCACCTGAAGCTGAGCGCCCCCGGCTATCACAACATCTACAATGCGCTGGCCATGGCCGCCTGCTGCTTCACCGTTGGCCTGACCGGCGAGGACGCCGCCGCAGCCGCCGAGAGCTTTAAGGGCGCGGGCCGTCGGTTCGAAATTCTGGGCGAGTTCAACGGCGTGACCGTGGCGGACGACTACGCCCACCATCCCACCGAGATTGCCGCCACTCTGAAAACCGCCCACGCGCTGGGCTACAACAAGGTATGGGCGGTGCATCAGCCCTTCACCTACAGCCGCACCCGCGAGCTGCTGGACGATTTTGCCAAGGTTCTGGCGGACACCGATCAGGTGGTGCTGACCCCCATCATGGGCAGCCGCGAGGTTGACGACGGCAGCGTGAAGAGCGAGGATCTGGCCGCGAAGATTCCCGGCTGCGTGGTGGTGGCCGGCCTGAAGGAGGCCGCCGACTATGTGAAGGAGCACGCACAGCCCGGCGATTTTGTGATCACCATGGGCTGCGGCGACATTTACAAGGCCGCCCACATGATGCTGGAATAATCCGATTGCAGGCAAAAAGCCCGGAACATCCAAAAGGATGTTCCGGGCTTTTTCTGTTCTGTTTCAATCGGCCAGACACAACCGGCAGGCTGGCTCAGCCCTCGGCAAGAGCAGGCCAGACACGGGCCAGCTGCACGCCCTCTTCCCCGGTCTGCACCGCGTAGAGCGCGCCGCCCACAATGTCGCCAGGGTCAGCAAACAGCTCGCTGTACTTGCCCGCGAAGGAAGGGCTGATCTGGTAGAGATACACATAGGTATACCCCTCCGAGGCCAGTGTTTCGGCCCACTGGTCAGCGGTCACCTCGTTGGCCCAGGTGGCCCAGTCGCCTTCGGTGTTGAAATTATAGCCGGCAGAGCAGCCAAGGTTCCAGGGATAGAAGCTGTAACCGGCACAGAGCACCTCGTACGAAGCGGTATCCTCCGCCACAAAATACAGCTTGTCGCTTTCGGTCCACTCCATGGGGAAGGATGCAGGAGTGAAATAAGCGGCGCGTTGCTGTTGCTCCAGCGCTGCTCCCTTGGCGGGAGCCACCAGCCGCCGGATCTCGTCGCTGGTTCCGGGCATTACCAGCAGCGCTGCGGCCAGCACACAGCCCGGGCCCAGCGCCCGCCGGCCCTCCGCACGGCCCCATGCCGCCAGCGCCAGATCGGCTGCCAGCAGCACCACCGCCAGCAGCCAGCTGCCCAGATACCGTTCCAGGCTTGCCACCCGGGTGGCTTCATAATCGGAAAACTGGAAAAAGTACAGATACAAAAGCCCGGCACAGTAGGCCGCAAAGCCTGCCGCCAGCCCCAGGCTCAGCCGCCGCAGGCTGGCCTCCAGCCGGGGCAGCGCCATCCGGGCCAGACGCAGGGCCACCAGCCCCAGCACCAGCCAGGCCGCCGGAGAAAGAGGCAGGATGCTCTCGTTGCGCACCGGAAGGAACAGATGCTCCAGAAAAGCCGCAAGGGTCAGGCTCCACTTTTCCGGCCAGGGGCCGAACAGCCCGGCCAGACGGCTGAGCGGGTTGCCGCTACCGCCGGCGGTCAGGCCCTGCATGGCCACCACAATGCCCCAGCTCAGCCGGGCCAGCACCAGCGCGCCCGCCGGCCAGGCCAGCTGAATCAGGAACCGGCGCTGTGCGCCCGGGTGGCCGCCGGCCCGGGCCAGGCGCACCCCATCCCAGGCAACAAAGGCCAGTGCCGCAAGCGCAAAGATCACGCCGCTTTCCTTGGTGAGCACCAGCACCGCAACCCCCAGACTCAGCTGGAGGGTCACAAAGCCCTGCAGCCGCCGGGTGCTCAGCCAGGCATAAAGCAGATAGGCAAACAGCAGCGCCAGCGTGCCATCCACGCACAAATCGCTGTAAAACTGACCATAGAAGGCCAGCGGAAGCAGAAATATACCGGCAAAGCCCACCAGCGCGCCGCCCAGCCGCTTCCAGCCGAAGCGGGCCAGCACCGGCAAAAGCAAACTCACCTGGAACAGCATCATGGCCCGGTAGAGATAGCCCTCGGTAAAATCAGGGGTCAGCCGCACGAACAGGTATTCCAGCAGCGCCAGCGCCGGGGGATATTCCCCGAAGCCCAGCTCATTGGTGTGCCAGACACTCAGCTGGTCGTGATTTGCCATCACCTTCACCGTGTAGGCCCAGTGGCTGAATTCATCGTTGCCGATGGCCAGCCGCCCTGCCTGCATCCAGGCGATATAGAGCACCATCACCACCAGCACCAGCGCGCCGGGGGTACACCAGCGGCGCAGAAACAGATCCTTTCGGCGTACCGCCTGAACGATCAGATACACACCGGAGGCAGCGCCCAGCAGGCTGATCGCCGCCAGGCTCCACAAAAGCGGCCCGGCCAGACCGAACAGATACATCACCAGAATGCCCCCGAACAAAGCCGGGGCAAAGGTCACCTCCAGCCGGCGGTCGAACCGCACCGCCAGCGCCAGAGCAATGACCGTGAACACGGCCACCCAATACAGATAGATCATTTGCTTCTTCCTTCCCACATGCGGACGCTGCCCGCGCTTTTTTGTTTCAGGCAATATCGCACAATTTCAGGTGGTGGAGCGCGCCGGAAATTTTTTGCGATATGAACCAAAAAGCGCAGGCAATCCTTTGTGGCTTGGCGAGCATTTTTGGAAAATATCGCGGAAAATTTTGGCGGGATACGCCGCCTGAGGCGCAAACCGTGAATTGTGCGGTATTGCCTTTATCATACCACGAAGCGTGCGGCAATTCCACTGGCAACGAAGAACGCCGCCCCGGATTTTTCCGAAGCGGCGTTCTTTCTTATTTTGTGATTCACATGCTCACAAGACCCACGCTGATGCCCAGCGCCTGATCCACCCGGCGCTGGTCGCTCTCGCTCAGGCGGCCCGCCTTTTCCCGCAGGCGGCGCTTGTCCAGCGTGCGGATCTGCTCCAGCAGCACAATGCTGTTGCGGGTCAGGCCACAGGTCTGGGCCTGCAGGCCGATGTGGGTGGGCAGATGGGTTTTGTCCTGCTTTGATGTAATGGCCGCCGCGATCACGGTGGGGCTGTGGCGGTTGCCCACATCGTTCTGCAGAATCAGCACCGGGCGGATGCCGCCCTGTTCCGAGCCCACCACCGGGCTCAGATCCGCATAAAACACTTCGCCTCTATGCACTTCCATGGTCATACTCCCTCCAGTGATCCGCCCCGAAGCACGGCGCACGCCTATGTGCCCCCGCCGCTGCGGGGCTGTTTGGATGTGTTCTGGTGGTAGTATGCCCGCCTTGCGCGGCTCTTAATCGCCGGTTCGCTCCAACACCGTGAAGGCCTGGGCAAGGCCGCCGTCGTGGCTCAGGCTCAGATGGGCGGTGAGCCGGTTTTCTTCCAGCCAGGCCGCCGCCTGCCCGGTGAGTGCATAGTAAGGCGCACCGCTCTCCTTTCGCAGCACCTGAATTTCACAAAGGGCAAAGCCGCCGATGCCGGTGCCGCAGGCCTTTAAAAAGGCCTCCTTGGCAGCAAAGTTCGCCCCGGCGCTTTCCGGCTGCTTGCGGGGAGCCAGGCTCAGCAGAAAGGCCCGCTCCTCCTCACCGAATACCCGCCGCAGAAAGGCCGGGCTGGCCAGACTTTTTTCCATTCGGTCGGTGCGCACCAGATCGGTGCCGATGCCGTAGATCATTGGCTGTTCCCCCTCGTTTGCCCCGCCGGGGCCGTTTCTCGCTTTTTATTATACGGAACTGCCGGGCGGGGCGCAAGCGGTCAGTCCCGCTGGGCAAGCCCCTCCAGAATGGAAAACCGGCGCAGCATGCGCAGCGAGACCAGCAGTGCCAAAGCGCTCACCGCCCCCACGCACACCACCGGGGTGAGCAGCGCCGCCGGGCTCAATGCGCTGGACAGCGGGATGCCCAGCATCCGATCCGCCAGAAGCCAGGCAAGCACAACTCCCGCCGGAAAGCCCCAAAGAATTCCCCGGACGCCATAGCCCAAACACTCCCAGGCCAGCATACGGGCCAGCTGGCGGCGGCTCATGCCTGCGGACAGCAGCAGCGATAACTCCCGCCGCCGCTGCAGCATACTGCTGCTGACGGTGCTCAGGATGTTGGCCGCACTGGTGAGCAATACCACCGCCGCGAAGCCACCGCAGAACACCGTGAGCAGAATACGCACCCCGCTGCCCAGCAAAACTGTCTGACCGGTGGGGGTGTAGTCCTGAATCTCATACGTCAGCCCGCACCCGGCCAGAACCGGCGCCACCACTTTGGTAACGGCGCGGCCGTCATCCGCATCCCAATAAACCGCATAGCTGCGAACCTCTCCCTGTGCAAAGGAGATGCCGCTGGCTTCAAAGGCGCTGCGGCTGGTGACCAGTACCAGTGTGGACCGGTCATCTTCCGCACCTTTCTGCCGGATGCCGTTCGGCAGCGGCGCGTCACTGGCACCGGCCACCACCATTTGCGGCCCGGCGAAGCTCCAGAGCAGTGTTTCCTCCCCCAGCTCCTCCGGCGAAAGGTCGGAAGCGTCCTTCGCCCAAACCACCGGTACGACACCCTGCTCGCCGGTCAACGGCTGACCGTACCAACGTTCAAAATCCTCGTCCTCCAGTACGATCTGAAGGGTATTGACCATGCGTTCCTCCCGCACTCCGTAAAATTTTTCCACCAGCTCGGTCACGGTGCCCGGTCTGTCCGGAACCGCTCCGGCCAGCTGCTGCAACAGTTCGGCGGGATATTGGGCGTTTTCGTCCCCCCAGAGGTAGACCCTGTAAGAAAAAGGTGCGTGGCTCACATCATAGTTGCGCACCAGCGCCTGATTGAAGGTGAAAGCCATGAAAATCAGGGCTGCGCTGACCGCAAGGCCCAGGCTCAGCACCCGGTAGCGGCCGGGGGCCCGCTGCCGGGCTCGCTTTGCCAGCAGGCGTACCGCATCTGCCGGGGTGCGGCTGCCCTTTCCTTTGGGTGCGCATTGCAGCTGGGGCCGCATGGCCTGCATGGGCGAAAGCCGCGCCGCCCGCCGGGCCGGGCCCCAGGCGGCCAGCAGCAGCGCCAGCGCACACCAGAGCGCCGCCGCGGCAAGGCGACCGGCCTGCACCGCCAGTCGAATGCCCTGCCCGTTGGTGATGGTCTGGATGCCCTGGGTCTGGTTCATGGCAAAGAAGCCCACCCGCAGCCCCAGCATTGCAAACAGCATTCCCAACGGGATGGCCACCACGCCAAGCAGGGCCGCCTCCAGCAGTACGCTGGCCCGCAGCTGGGCCGGGGTGGCCCCCACGCTGGCCAGCTGGCCCAGCGCCCGGGTGCGCCGCTCCAGCGAGAGCCAGAACCCGCCCCGGATCATCAGCGCGGTGCCCGCCAGCAACACGCACAGCAGCAGCTTCACCGCCGCCAGCGCAACCAGCGCGAACTCGCTGTAATATTCCACATTCAGGGTATACACCAGAGAATCGCCTCCCAGCAGCACCGCACTCAGCAGCACCGCACTCAGCAGCACACTCAGAAAGGCGAACCCGGTGCTCACCTTCCCGCGCAGCAGCTGGCGCACCGTGACCGACCAGATGGCTCTCATGGACGGATCACCTCGTCTCTCTGCAGACGGCCGTCCCCGATCACCAAAATCCGCTGGGCCTGCTGGGCCAGCTCCCGGTCGTGGGTGATCATCAGAATGGTCTGACCGGTGCCCTTGTGGATGGCCCGCAGCAGCTCCATCACCTGGGCGGTGTTGGCTCCGTCCAGATTACCTGTGGGCTCATCCGCCAGCAGCAGGGCGGGCCGGGTAATGAGCGCCCGCCCCAGGCTCACCCGCTGCTGCTGCCCGCCGGACAGCTGGTCCGGGAAGGCATCCAGCTTGCCCTCGATGCCCAGCTGCTCCACGATACCCTCCAACTGACTCGGCGCCGGGCGGCGGCCATCCAGCAGCAGGGGCAGCAACAGGTTTTCCTTTACGGTGAGCAGCGGGATCAGGTTATAAAACTGATACACCAGCCCGATCTGACGGCGGCGAAACACCGCCAGCGTCTCGTCCGGCTGGCCTGCCAGATCCATACCGCTCAGCCGCACGCTGCCGCTGGTGGGCCGGTCCACCCCGCCCAGCAGATGCATCAGGGTGGATTTGCCGGAGCCGGACGGCCCCACGATGGCCACAAACTGGCCCTTTTCCACGGTAAAATTCACATCGTCCAGGGCTTTCACCTGATTTGCCCCGGTTCCATAGACTTTTGTCAGATGTTCCACTTCCAGAAACGGCAAGCGGACCACCTCCTTTCCTGCCCAAAGAATACCCCGCTCCGGTGACAGGCCGGTGACACCCCGCTGACAGTTTTGTCACCGGAACAGCCGCAGCCGGAACAGGGGCCCTTCCGGGGTGTTTTCGGCGGTCACGTCCCCCTGCTGGCCCCGGGCGATGCTGCGGGCCAGCGGCAGACCGATGCCCACGCTGCCCGGGCTGGCAGCGGCTCCCCGCCAGAACCGTTCAAATAAATGGGGCATATCCTCCGGCAGAATGGCTGGCCCGGTGTTCTGCACCCGGAATTCGGAATACAGCGCCTGCGGGCTGTATTCCACCCGTACTGTGCCGCCTGCCGGGGTGTGCTCGGCGGCGTTTTTCAACAGATTCGCCAGCGCCTCGGCGGTCCATTCCAGATCGCAGACGCAGGCCAGCTGTTCCGGGCAATCCACCTGAAGCTCCACATTCCGTTTCAGATACAGCCCGGCCAGACCGCCCGCCGCCCGCTGGATCACCTGCCGGGCGGGCAATTTCCTCTTTTCAAAGGGAACCACCCCTGCATCCAGCCGGGAAAGGCGCAGCAGAGACTCCACCAGCCAGCGGATGCGGTCCGCCTGCGTTTCGATCTGGGCAAGGCCCTCCACAGCCTCGCCGGGCGGCAGCTCCTCCCGCAGAAAGTCACATTGCAGCAGAATGGCCGAAAGGGGCGTGCGCAGCTGATGGGCAATATCGCTCAGGCTGTCCGCCAGAAAGCGCTTGTCCGCCTTCAGAGCCGATGCCTGCTGCTGCAAAATACTGGTAATTTTGTACAGGTCATCCTGCAGCGCACTCAGCTCTCCCGGCGTCTGGCCGCTGAGCCGGGGCGGCTGACCCCCGGTGTACACCTGGGCCAGATATTCCGACAGCTGTGCAATCCGCCGGTAGCGCCGCAGGGTATACACCGCGGCCAGCGCCGTGAGCGCCCCGCCCAGAAGCAGCGCGGCGACTATGCCGGGCACACCCCAGGCAAGGCCCTGCCCGATGGCCGCAGCCCCCGTCAGGGCCAGCATAACAGCCAGCATCCGGTAAAATTCTCTGCTATGCATCCGGCTCCTCCTCCCAGCGGTAGCCAAGGCCCCGTACTGTGGCGATGTGCCAGCCGCAGCCGCCCGCCAGTTTTTCCCGCAGACGCTTCACGGTGACGGTGAGGGTGTTGTCGTTCACAAAATTGCCCTCCTGATCCCACAGCGCCTGCAACAGCTGCCCCCGCTCCAGAATCTGGCCGGGGTTCGCAAGAAACACCAGCAGCAGCCGGTATTCCTGCGCGGTAAGCGGAATCTGGTTTTCACCCACAAAGGCGCGGGCACTGCGCCGATCCACCGTGAGCGCACCAAAGCGCAGCAGCTCCGGCCCCTTTCGGCGGCGCAGCACCGCCTTGATCCGGCTGAGCAGTTCTCCGGCCCGGAAGGGCTTGATGATGTAATCGTCTGCCCCCTGCTCCAGCGCCCGGATCACACTGGCCTCGTCCGCCCGGGCAGTGAGGATCAGAATGGCGGCGTCGCCCTGCCCGCGCAGTGCATGGCAGACCGTTTCCCCGCTGCCGTCCGGCAGACCCAGATCCACCAGCGCCGCGTCGAAGGGCGTTTTTTCAATTTGTTCCAGCGCGGCGGCCACACTGGCCGCTGCCGCGACCTGCCATCCCTGCCGCTCAAGCAGCTTTTTCAGCGGCAGCACGATGGCCGCCTCATCCTCCACCAGAAGAATCCTCACCGGCTTCCCCACCTTTTTTCCGTTTGTTTCATTATATCGAAAAACTGTCCTTTTCGGGTGACAGACCCGTCACTTTCCCGCATTTCCGCCGCACAAAAAAAGCTGCGCCGGTCTGCGTTGTCTGCAAACCGGCGCCGCCGTTTTTCCTGATTCAGCCCGCCAGAGCGTAAATGAGAATGCCTGCCAGAATCATGGCCAGTGCAATACACTTTTTCCGGCTGAGCTTTTCCTTGAAGATGGTTACGCCGAACACCGTCACATACAGGTAGCTGGTGGCTTCCAGCACCGGGCCCAGGCTCATGGGTATTCCCTTATAGGCCAGAATGCTTAGAAGGGTGCAGCCCACAAAGATGCCGTAGCCCAGGATCACCCGCCAGTCCAGATATTCCATGATAAAATTTTTATGCGGGCGCATGGCCGCCTTTTTCAGCAGCACCTGAGAAATCGCCGCCAGGAACACCCCCAGCAGATAGATCAGCGCGTACAGCGGCTGGATGGTATCACTCATGGCGTTTTTCCTCCCCGTCGGCTTTTACAAACAGCACCACACCGGCCACGATTACGGCCGCACCGATCAGCTTACCGGGGGTGATGGATTCATGGAAGAACACCGCTCCCCACAAAATCCCCCATACCACCGTGACCGCCTTGTTGGCGAAGGCCAGCGTGAGAGGCAGCCGCTTGATCACCTGCTGCCAGCCCACGGCGTAGATGACCATAATGGCCATCATGCCGCAGTAAAAGGCAATGTATTTCCAGCTCAGAAAGGGCTGGGCGGCAGCATTTTTGCTGAAAAAGCCACTGAGGGAATAGATTCCCAGCAGAACATGAAGCCCGATCAGGGTAAGGGCGTAGGAATTGTGTTGTTTCATGGGCATGCTCCGTTCTTTACTTCTGCATCTGATTGTGATACAGAAGGTTGTTGCCCTGTGCGTCGCACACCTTCACCTGCTCGTACAGCTGCCGGGTCAGCGCATCCAGCTCCTCCCGCCGATCCGCCGTCAGATAATAGCGCACTGCGTAGGGCTTTGCCCCCACCCCATGTCCGATGGTCTCACCCGGCTGATAATAAATCAGCGATTCCGCCACGCCGGGCAGCTTTGCCGCCGCTTCGGCCGCGCTCACATCTGCCACTGTACCCTCATAGCCGTGGAAATACAACCCCGCGCTGAAGCGGGAGAAGTGAGGATCATGAGCGTCGAACATTTCTTTCAAAGCAGCTTCATCATACACATAGTTCAGCAGCAGCTGCTCCACACTCATGCCGCCTGCATAGGTGACCAGTTCGTGCTCGTATCCGAACATCCGCCCGGCAATCTCGCACACCTGCACCCCCTGCCCGGGTGTGTAGAAAAACTGCATGGACAGCGGACCGGTGGTGATGCCCACAAAATCCGCCACCTTTTTCACAATGGCCATCGCCTCATCCTTCACCTCATCGGTGAAACGACTGGGATACACAATGCGGCTCACATGGGGGATGTCACCCTCGATCTCGTGGGATTTTTCCCGATCCGCAATGCTCAACAGCCGAAGCTGGCCATCCACCATCCAGGTCATCATATTAAATTCATAGCCTTGGTTGTATGTCTCAGCCAGAATGTAGTCAAAGCTGGAATAGGACGCGGTGGTGGAAAAATGACTGCGGATTTCTTCTGCGCTGTTCACCACATAGATTCCCCGGGAACCATAGCCGTTGGCCGGCTTGATCACACAGGGCAGGCCCACTGCGTTCAGCTCTTCGTCCGCAAAGTCGGCATTCAGGCGAATACTGGTGGGCGTGGGCACACCCAACTGACGGAACATCTCCTTCATCAGGGGCTTTTCCCGCAGATAACGGATTTTTTCCGGGGTGCAGTAACACTTCAGTCCCGCTTTGGCAGCAATATTTACCAGGCATTCAGCCAGCAGATCTGAGAAGGATGCGATGATGCCATCCGCCTGCTCTGCCCGGCACATGTCGGCCACCCCGTCAATGTCCCGCACGTCGATGGTATAGGCCTTATCCGCAAAGGCTTTGGCAGGGCCGTTTTCGTAGCCGTCGCACACAATGGTGTAGATGCCCTGGCGGCGAGCCAGCTTTACAAGTTCCACAAATTCATCCATGGAGCCCAACACGACCAGTCGATGCTGTGTCATTTTTCTTCCTCCTTATGCTTGGCGGCAGCACCCACGTTGCACTGGGTGCGCACCACATACTGCGGCTGCTTGTTGGCGATCATGAACATGCGACCCACATACTCGCCCACAAGGCCCAGACAGATCAGATTGATGCCTGCTGCCAGCAGGATCACCACCATCAGCGAGCTCCAGCCGGTCATCACGGTGGGATCCATCAGCTTGCGCACAATCACAACCAGCGCGCTGATCAGGCCCGCAGCGCCGAACAGTGCCCCGCACACCAGCGAAAACCGCAGCGGCAACACCGAAAAGTTGGTGGAGGTACTCCACAATCGGATCAGACTTTTCAAATTATAGCCGGACTGACCAACCTCCCGATCAAAATGCTGCAATTCCACGTTGCCCACATTTTTGGTAATACGCATCAGCAGGCCGGACATGTGCGGGTAAGGCCCCATGTACTCGATGGCATGGCGGCATACAAAAGCCTTGGCCACCCAGAAGCTGCTTGTATGCAGTCCCTTGGGGCGACCGGTAAGTACCTGCATGGTCCATCCCTCAAAACGGGAACCCAGATTGCGAAACCAGTTGTGGTGCTTTTGAGGATACCAACCATATACCACATCGTAACCGCCGTTCCGGATCGTGTCCAGCAGCTTGCCGAACTGGGACGGATGGGTCTGCAAATCATCGTCCATACTCAGCACATAATCGCCGGTCACATAATGCAGCGCCGCCATCAGGGCACTGTGCTGACCGAAATTTCGGCTGAAATCCACACCCTTTACCTTGGGATCTTCTGCGCACAGAGCCTGAATCTGGGCGAAGGTGCCGTCGGTGGAACCGTCGTTCACCAGAACAAATTCATAATCATAGCCCAGCCGCAGAAGCTCTTCTCTGGCCAGATGCACCGCCTTGGCGATGGTTTTTTCCGAATAATAACAGGGAACGATCACAGAGATCTTGCATGTTTGTTCCATTTTCATATCGTCCTGCCCGCCGGCAGAACATCTCCTCCCAACCATATGCCGGCCGCCGGGCTTGTTGCCGCGTACCGTTTACATAAAATATCCTTTGTTCAGGATAAACAAAACAATATACTGCACCCCGCAGAAGGTGTGCCATAAGAACAGAACCGCACCCGCTGCGGCAATTCCCCTGCCCCAAAGCCTTTGCTTCAGCCAGGGCCAGTCCTCCACCAGTCGGATCACACTGACCGCGAACAGATAGACCATGACCATCTGAACACCCCAGCTGAAATTTCCGTCACCTGCGCGCTCACCGGTTTCGGCCAGGCAAAGATGTTCCAGATAGGCCACCCCGGCAATGGCCCAGGCAAAGCCATACTTCCGGTCCTTGAACACCTGGGGTACACTGAATGCCAGAACCAGCAGCGGAAACGCCAGCGATTGCAGAATAGCGCAGACAGGCCTTCTGGCCCAGACGATAATCTCCATACCAAGAGCGAAGGTGATACCGCTCTCTTCCCCTGCCGGCGCATTGGTAAACGACACCATAAACTGCCACCCGATCACCACCAGACTTGGGATAACCGTGACCGCAAGCGCCGCCAGCTTCCAGAATCCCTTTCCCCGATGTCGGCACAAATCGAACAACAGAAAAAAGGCGATAGCCGGCTCCACACTCATGGCCAGATTGGGCTTGATCCATGTGGCCACTGTGAGAAGAGCGCAGAAAAGCAGCAACTTTTTTGTTGGCAGTGGCGCGCCCAGATCCTCCATCTGTTCACAGATGGAAAGGTATACCAGCACCAGTGCCATCAGCATGGTCTTGATTCCCAGCAACGTGGGGTTGTGCCACACACCACCTGCCTGCACCCCAAGCACACGATAGGGGTTCAACCAGGGCAGAAAGATCGGATCCACACAATAGCAGGCAATGCCCAGAACCGAAGACAACAGCACATTTTTGATCGGACTGTGGCGGCGGAAGAATAACCCGCACAGCCACACACCCGTCAGCACCATTGCCACCAGAAAAAGTACAATGGGCAGATCGGAATGCCACAGTCCGTCCATGATCCGATAAAGAATGGTAAACAGAGAATATTCCCTGCCCTGGGGGTTGCGGGCCGAGGTAAGATGCTGCGCAAAATCTCCCGCCAGTGGATCCGCCGCCTGGATCAGCAGCATACGGGCTACCACCGCCCCCAGCAAAGCATACAGCAGAGCTACAACACCGTACTGACTGCGCACCCGGCGCCGACTCTCTATGGTTTGCATGATTCCCTCCGCCTTATTTCCAGAAAGACAGGACTGACCGGATCACCGTGTTCCGATCCTCTTCAGTCAGCCCGTAATACAGGGGCAGACGCACCAGGCGCTCGCTCTCTCTGGTGGTGTACACATCCTCACCGGAAAATACACCGAACTTCAGGCCCGCCGGCGCAGAGTGCAGCGGAATATAGTGGAACACAGCCAGAACACCATTGTCCTTCAGATGCTGGATAAATGCAGTGCGTTCCTCCAGATCATGCAGCTTGAGCCAGAACATGTGGGCGTTGTGCACGCAGCCCTCGGGCAGGGCAGGCAGCTCCACCTTTCCGGCCTGCTCCAGGGGAGCAAACGCCTCGTAATAGGCGTTCCAGCTGGCCAGCCGGTCGTTGTTGATCCGGTCTGCCTCCAGCAGCTGGGCATACAGGTAGGCGGCATTCATCTCGCTGGGCAGGTAGCTGGAGCCGTAATCCACCCAGGTATATTTGTCCACCTGACCGCGGAAGAACTTGGCCCGGTTGGTGCCCTTCTCCCGCAGAATCTCGGCCCGCTCGTTGTATTCCGGATCCCGGATCAGCAGCGCGCCGCCCTCGCCCATGGAATAGTTCTTGGTCTCATGGAAGGAGAAGCAGCCGAAGTCACCGATGGTGCCCAGAGCGTTTCCCTTATAGGTGCTCATCACACCCTGAGCCGCATCTTCCACCACCTTCAGGCCGTGGCGGCGGGCAATGTCCATGATGGTGTCCATCTCGCAGGCCACACCCGCGTAGTGCATGGCGCAGATGACCTTGGTTTTATCGGTGATGGCAGCCTCGATTTTCGTTTCGTCGATGTTCATGGTATCCGGGCGAACATCCACAAACACCAGCTTTGCGCCGGCAAGCACAAAGGCAGTGGCGGTGGACGAGAAGGTGAAGCTGGGCAGAATCACCTCATCGCCGGGCTCCAGATCGCACATCAGGGCGGCCATTTCCAGCGCGGTGGTACCGCTGGTGGTGAGCAGCACCTTCTGGGCGCCGAAGCGGTTTGCCAGCCATGCGTTGCACTCCTTGGTGAAGGGGCCGTCGCCACAGATCTTGTGGTTTTCAATGGCTTTTTTCACATAGTCCAGTTCCGTTCCTACCAGCGGGGGCACATTAAACGAAATCATACTTTAAAACTCCCTTATGTTATTCATCCGGGGTGCCGGAGCGCTCCGGTATTCGCTGTTTTTTCGGTGTTCGCTGTTCACACCAGTCGTTCGCTTTCCATAATTTTCCCGTCCTGCTGCCAGAGCAGGGTGAAGGTCAGCTCCTGCGGCTCGGCCCAGTCCAGATACAGGCCGGCGGTGAATTCGCCGTTTTCGCCCCGCACCAGCCGGTAGCAGCGGTTTTTACCGTCCGCACGGCTCGCCCTGAGCCATAGCGCCCCATCAGAGGGAAGACCTTTGGCCTTCCCTCTTGTTGTATACCAGCCGCTGCGGCTGGTGGGCGCGTTCTGCAGGGGTTGCATCTCCCATTCGATCGGCTTTCTTTCTTCACTTTGCATGGGCGGCGTGATCTTGAGCGCCCAGAAATCGCCCAGATCCTTTGCGGAACTCAGCGCCGCTTCCGGTTCATAGTGCTGCTGCACATACCGGAGAATCCGCTCCGGCTCGTAATCATCGGCCAGAAGCACGTTTTCATTTTCCACAAGCGCCCGCATGGGATTTTGAATTCCCATAGCCGCCCGACTTTTTTTCATATAAGGGCTATGCTCGTGGTAACCGCCCAGAATCGTATTGTGGGAAAAGAAATCCCGTTCGGGCAGTGCCGTCAGACCGTAGGCCTGCTGCACACGATTGTAGGCGCTGTAAATGTTCCAGACATACACATGCTCCTCATCGGTGGCGGCAATATCCACCGACTGCACACCGGTGGTTCCGCTCTCGATGGTATTCACCCGCGGCATGGCCAGCCGGTTCGCCACGCGGGCCACGCTCACTGCGCTGCAAAGCAGGAATACCGCCGCACCCGCAACAATACCACCCCTGCGCAGCCAGCCGGGGATACCTCTGTGCTGCCGAATTCCCAACAGCACCGCAGTAAACAACGCGGCGGCAAACACCGCTTCCATCACCCGCTCGGGCAGATTCCCCATCCAGAGCAGACCCAGACAGATCACAAGGCTGCCGGCGCCCGTGCACAGAATTGCAACGCGGCGCCGCCAGTCCCCCAGCAGGAACAGAATTCCTCCCACCAGGCAAAAGCCCAGAAAGCTCTTCACCTGAAACGGCAGTTTCACCAGAAACGGAATTGCCTGCCCCGAAACAAACTCTGCGGGGGCTGGTTTTTCCGCACGCAAATCCGCCAGCCGGTTCATCCGGTCTGCATCGAAGAACTCCGGGTCTGCAAAACTCTGGTGTTCCATGCACCAATAGTCGTTTTCCGTGAATCCGGCGCTTTCCAGCGCCCGCTGGTTTTTCTCCCAGCCACCGGTGGAATAATCCACAAAGAAAGAGCGGTCGTCGCTGAAGGATTTGAACGCCGCCCATTCCGGCTGGCTCCAGAAGGCCAGCTGGGCCCCCTGCGCCACCGCAGTGATCAGCACGCAGCCGACCAGCGCCATAATCCCCCGGCGATTTTTCACCACGCCGGACAGAGCTGCCTTCCAGTCCGCCAAAGTTTTCATGCGGCACAGGAGCGAATAGAGGATCAGCACCAGTGCAAAGGGGGCAACCAGCAGCGCCGCTTTGGGCCGCCACAGATATCCCATGCACCAGAACAGCAGCCCGCCCCGGAAGGCCCATCGCCCTGCCCGCTTCCATGTATACAGCGCCAGCAGAGCAAGCGCCGCCGCGGCCCAGAGCCCGGCATTGCGGGTGAAGTTTGTCTCCACCATACACACATGCCAGAACAGGAACTTGAACAGGCCGTCCACCGTGAGCGCCAGCCCGGCGGGCAGGAACAGAAAAGCGGTATAGGTGAATGCGGCAAAAGCCAGCACGGTAAAGACCCATCGCAGCCAGAAATACCAGTTTACCGTGGTGCTGACAAGCCCCAGCCCCTTGATGAGAAAGCCCAGCAGGATATTCACAAAATTGATCTGCCCGCTCGGGTCAAAGCAGCCGCTGAGAACCAGCGAAATATCCCAGTCATCGTGCGGCCAGCTGGAGGGGCTGGCAAACAGACTCAGTACCCCGAAGGCCAGCGCAAGCCCCAGGCTCAGCAGTACCAGCCGGCGTTTCTGCTGTGGGGTTGTGTCATTCTGCGCCATGTGCAGTTCTCCTTCTACAATCTTCTTCCTAATATAACGCCGCCGCGGCTCAATTCACTTCAGCGTGCCGCCGGCAGCAAGCCTGCGCAGCTGGATTTCCACATCTTTTCAGGGCAGCTTGTAAAACGTGCCGCTTTCGGTCTCGGTGCGTTCCACACCCGACTGGAGCAGCATCTCCTTGATATATCCCTCCGGCAGGCTTTCCGCCGAGGTGTCGGCCCGGTTGGAAAAGCCGGTCTTTTCCTGGGCGATGAACACATACTCCGGCACCAGATTCGGGTTCTTTTCGTAGAAAATTCGATTCTGCTCGTCGCCCACATCGTTGATCCAGGGAGTAGGGGCACACACCACATAGTCATTCAGCATATAAGCATAGGGCAGAATATCCAGCACCAGCAGCTTTGCGCCGGCGGGCACATTGGCCGCCACATCCCGCAGCACGCCCTCATAGGCCTCGGCCTTTTCCGGCTCCAGCCACAGGCCGGTCATAATGCCCTCGCTCACCCGCACGGTGCAGCGGGCCGGGTTGCCGAAGGAATCATAGAAAAAGCGCATGTAGCCCAGCTGCACCGGCAAAAGCAGCGCCAGCGCCACCGCCAGCAGCCGCCGCAAAGCCAGCTCCGGCCGCCGGGGCCGGCAGGCAGCCAGCCACTGGCCCAGCCAGACCAGCTCGCCCAGCACACAGAAGAAAAAGCCGTAGCTGCCGTTCACCACGCCCAGATCCGAGCCGTAAAACACGCCCATCGCATACAGCATGCCGGTTACGCAGAGGGTCAGGCCGGGCAGGATGTCCCTGGGCCAGCACAGGCAGAGCACCGCCGGCCACAGAAGGCCGGGGATGAACCACTTCATGTTGCTGTAAAACTTTTCGCCCCGGGGCAGCATCACAAGGCCCAACACGGCCACCGCAAACACCAGCACCGCCAGCGCCACCCACGCCGCCCGGGGCAGCGTTTTGCCCCGGCACACCGCCAGCCGCGCCGCACCGCAGAGCACCCACAGCGCACCGCAGGCCAGAATGATGGCAGTCCCGTACCACCAGCGGCAGCTGGCCAGCCAGCTGATGATCTCGGCCACAATGCCACCGCTGCCCTGATGGGCACTGTCCGCGATCAGCAGATTGCCGAAATTCTCCAGATAAACGCTGAGGGGCGCACGGATCAGAAGCTCCGCCGCAAACACGGCGAACACCGCCGCCCCGCCCAGGCAGAACCAGCCGAAGGAGCGCAGCCGCCGCCCCGCCGGATACTGAACCAGCAACAGCAGGCAGACCGGCACCAGCACGATCATGGGCGGGTAGGCCTCCAGCGCCATTGCAAAGCAGGCCCCGGCCAGAACGGCAGGCCACCAGCCGCCCTGCCGTGCGCCAAACAGCGCCAGCAGCACGAACAGCAGCGTGAAGTGCATGCCCAGAGAGTTATAGGAAAAGGTATTCAGATTCAGCGGCGTGAACAGCAGCGCCAGCAGCGCGCCGAAGGCCGCCCAGTTGCGGGTGGTAAACCGGCACAGCAGAAAAAACGCTGCCGCGCTCACTGCACACTCAAGCCCGATGTAGCACAGCCGCAAAAACAGATAGACTCCATCCCATCCGCCGGTAAGCCCGTGGAACAACGCCGCCAGCGGCATGAAAATCATGGAACTGAACTGGGTTGCGCCCCAGATCTCCGCCGTGGGAATCCAGCCCTGCAAATACGAGTATGCCTGCGTGAGGAAATAGCTCTCCTCCTCGCCCGCGATGCAGAACCGCGCCCGCCAGACCAGCCCGGCCGCTGCCGCGGCCCAGGCCAGCCAAAACCAGTTTCGGCATATCCAGCTGCGTTGTTTCGTCATAATGTAACAATACCTCTTTTAAATAGTCATAAAAAGTCAGTGTAAGTATAGCACAGTCCCCTTTCCTTGTAAACCTTGGCCCCGGCAGCTCTTGCATTCCGCCAGCAAATGGGGTATACTGTATCTAAATTGATTCTTCTGCAAAAAGGGGGGCCATTTTATGTCTGATCCTACCGCTGTATTCTCCATTTATGATGACCGCGACCGGGAGATCCGTGCCGTTGTGCAGGAGGTCTACGACGCACTGAAGGAAAAGGGTTACAACCCCATCAACCAGCTGGTGGGCTATATCCTGTCCGAGGACCCCACCTATATCACCACCTATAAAAACGCCCGCTCGCTGATCCGCCGTGTGGACCGCGACGATCTGCTGCAGGCGCTGGTTCGCAATTACGTCAATCCCTGATCCTTCAAACCGGTTCCGTGCCGCGCACGGGGCCGGTTTTTCCTTTTTGCCCGGGCTTTGCAAAGCCCGGGCTTTTTGTTATACTATAAGCTGTATTATTGTGTGCGAAAGCAGGAAGACTTTCGCCGGTCAAAAGTGAGGTGCCTTGTATGGCGGCTGTGCGCGTTCTGCACTGCGTGGCCGGTCTGGCCCACGGCGGCTACGAAAGCCTGATCATGAATCTGTATCGCTGCATCGACCGGGACGCGGTGCAGTTCGATTTTGTAAGCTCCTTTCCCGGTGTGTACGAAAGCGAGATCGAAGCGCTGGGCGGTGTGATCCACCGCATCCCCTTCATCACCCAGAAGGGCCCCTTCGTCTACACCCATGCGCTGGACAGGGTGCTGGCTCAAAGCCCCCGCTATTCCATTGTGCATTCCCACATGGACAAATTCAGCGGCCTTGTGATGCGGCAGGCAAAAAAGGCCGGCATTCCGGTGCGCATTGCCCACAGCCACAACACCCGGAACGAGGGGGGGCTGGCCTTCCAGGTGGTGAAGGACTACTACGGAAACATGGTGCTGCCCAACGCCACCCATCTGTTCGCCTGCTCCCGGGCGGCGGCAGACTGGATGTTCGGCCCTGAGGCAAACCGGGCGCACATTCTGCTCAACGGCATCGACCCGAAGCGTTTCGCAGTGAACGAGATGGCCCGGGCCAGCGTGCGGGAGGAGTTCGGCCTTTCGGACGAATGCCTGGTGTTCGGCCATGTGGGCCGGTTCACCCCCCAGAAGAACCACGACCGCATTCTGGATATCTTTGCCCTCATCCACAAGCAGGCTCCCGGCAGCGCCCTGCTGCTGGCGGGCACCGGCCCTCTGCTGGACGAAATGCGCCAGAAGGCCGCCCGGCTGGGCCTTGCCGACTGCGTACATTTTCTGGGCAGCCGGGAGGATATTCCCCGCCTTTTGCAGGGCATGGACGGCTTTCTGTTCCCCTCCCTGCACGAGGGGCTGCCGGTGACTCTGGTCGAGGCGCAGGCGGCCGGCCTGCCCATAACCGCGGCCACCACCATCACCAGTGAAGTCTGTATAACCCCGCTGGTAAAGCAGCTTGCACTGGAAAGCAGCGATGAGGTCTGGGCAAGAACCGCCCTGGAACAGGCAATGGAAAACCTGCCGGTGCGTTCTTCTCCCCGGCAGCAGATCGCCGCGGCGGGATACGATATCCGCCAGACTGCCGCCTGGCTGACCAATTTTTATCTGGGCCTTGCCCAAAGCTATGACCCAACCGCAGGAGGACCCCGCTCATGAATCAGACCCCCCTCGTTTCAGTGGTGGTGCTGGTGTACAACACCGGCGACTATCTGCTGCCCTGCCTGGAAAGCATCGCCGCCCAGAGCTACCGCAATCTGGAGGTGCTGATGATCGACAACGGCAGCCAGGACGGCTCCGGCCAGGTGTGCGATGACTTTGCCTTGCGGGACAGCCGCTTTCGCACCATTCATCAGGAAAACCTGGGCATCATCGGCGGCCGGGGCACCGGTGTTTCCCACAGCCGTGGCGAATACATCAGCTTTGTGGACGGCGATGACCTGCTGCATCCCGAAATGGTGCGGTTTCTGCTGGAAGAGTGCCTTTCCACCACCCTGCCGGTGGCGGGCTGCCGCTTCATCCCCTTTTACGGCCCGGTACCTCAGCCGGAAAGCTGCCCGGAGGATTTTCTGGTACTGGAAAGCCCCGCCCATCTGGACGCCCTGATGCACGACAAGCGGGTGGAATACAGCCTTTGCAACAAGCTGTATGCCCGGAATCTGTTCGATGATGTGCCCTTTTATTCGCCGGTGGTATACAACGAGGACCTGTATCTGAACTGGAACATCCTGCAGCACGCCGGCGGCATGGCCTTTGTGGATTTTGTGGGCTACTATTACCGCCAGCATGCGGAATCCACCACGCACCGGCCCCTGCAGGAGCGGATGCTCACCGACCAGCTTTTCGTGGCCCGCACCATTCTGGATACCGCCCGCGGCGGCCCGCTGGAGGCCTCTGCCGAGGCATTTTACTATGAAAAGCTGCTGTATCTGAACAGCATGATTCTGCGTCAGGCCAACGCCCGGGATTTTGATTCCGAGCACAAGTCTCTGAAAAAAGAGATTCGCGCCGGGCTTGGCAGGGCGCTGAAAAACCGGCACCTTTCCCCCGCCATGAAGCTGGCGGCCATGCTCTCCTGCTGGGGCGGCATTTTCTACGCCGGGCTGTGCCGACTGATGCTCACCGACCGGCGCTGACCGGCCCTTTTTCGAGGTTTTTTCATGAAACTGCTTTGCATTCTGGACAGTGTGGAATTTCCCCTTGCCCCCACCCCGGCTATTGCCCGGCGGGCGGCGGCGCTGCTGGCGCAGCAGGGCCACACGGTGCATTTTCTGGAACTGTACGACGGCGAAACCCTGCCCGCCGAACTGCCCGGCTGCGGCCGGACGCTGCTGCCCTTTTCGGACGAGCGGGTGATGAACCGGGTGCTGGAATTCGGCAACCCGGGCGGCACCCCGGTGCCCCTGCGGCTGTTAAAGCTCTGCGCCCATCCGGCGGCAGCGCTGGCCGCGGTGCGGCAGATCGCCTTCAAAAAGCCCCGGCGCATCTCGGCGGCGAAAAAGGCCATCGAAGCGCTGGACGCCCGCTGCCATTTTGACGCGGCGGTGGCGGTGGCTGCTCCCTACGCGGGCAGCTTCGCCCTTGCCTCCGCCCGCTTCGGCGGCAAAAAGGCCAGCTGGCAGATGGACCCCTACGCGGCCAACCGCAGCTACAACGCTCCCGGCGCCTTCGACCGGGAAAAACAGCTGCTGGAAGCGCTGGACGCGGTGTTCATTGCCCCGGCCATGAAACAGTACTATGCCCCCGGCGCACCGCTGGAGCGTTTTGCAGGCAAGGCCCATGTGCTGGATTTTCCCAGCCTGGTGCCCCCGCCCGCCCCGCCTGCCGTTACCGGCAAAAGCAGCCGGCTGCGGTGTGTATTCGTGGGCAGTCTGTATCCCGAGCTGCGCACCCCTCACTATGCGCTGGAGCTGTTTTGCGCACTGAACGATCCGAATCTGGAGCTGGTATTCGTGGGCGGCGGCTGGGAGAACTATCCCGCCGATCTGCTGGAGCCCTACCGGAAGATTCTGGGCGACCGGCTGATCGTCACCGGCCCACTGCCCGCAAAACAGGCCGCAGAAGAACTGGCAAAGGCGAACGTACTGCTGAGCCTGGGCAACGGGGTGGACAACCAGGTGCCCAGCAAGATCTTTGAATACTTTGCGGCGGGCCGGCCGGTGCTGCATCTGGCCAAGCTGGAAAACGACCCCTGCCGCCCCTACTTTGACCGCTGGCCCCTTGCCCTGACCCTGCTGGAATCGGAGGGCACCGGGCCGGACGTGCTGGCCCGTCTTTCGGCGTTTTTAGCCGAAAAGGGGCGCTGCCGCCTGCCCTTTGAAGAGGCCGCGCGGCTGTTTGAATCCAATACGCCCCAGGCGGCGGCCCGCTGCCTGGAACAGACCCTTGGAGGCTGAACCATGAAGGTACTCTGGCTTTTGAATTTTCTTCCCGCTCCCCTGGCCCGTGCGCTGGATCTGCCGGTGCAGGCCAGCGGCAGCTGGGTGACGGCGCTGTATCAGGCAATGGCGCAGCAGCCGGTGGAGATCATCCTGTGCGCCCATAATTTCGCCGTAACAAAAACCGAACGCCGTGAAATCGACGATACCGTATACTGGGCTTTTCCCACCGCGGAGGGGGCTTCTGCCCTGAAAAAGGTGCTGGACGCCGAGCAGCCGGAGCTGGTGCAGGTGTTCGGCACCGAAAACGACCACCCGGTGTGGGCGCTGGAAACCTTTGACCCCGAAAAGGTTCTGATCTACATTCAGGGCCTTGCGGGCCCCTGCGGCGAGCACATGGCGGACGGCCTGCCCGAGCGGTTTCTGCGCCGCCAGCCCCTGAAGGAGACGGTCACCGCCCGGTTCGGCGGAGCCACCGTGTATCAGCTGCGCCAGCGGCTTCTGGATCAGGGCGAGGCGGAGAAAAAGGTCTTTGCCCTTGCCCGGAACGTGCTGGGCCGCACCGAATGGGACAAGGCCTTCACCGCTTCGGTGAATCCACAGGCCCGCTATTACAAATTGAACGAGATTCTGCGTGCGCCCTTTTACTCCGGCGGCTGGCAGCGGGATCCGCTGCGCCGGCCCCGCATTTTCGTGAGCCAGGGCAACACCCCGCTGAAGGGTCTGCACCGGGTGATCGAGGCGCTGCCCGCCATCGCCGCCCGGTACCCGGACGTGCAGGTGGATGTGGCGGGCTGGCCCCCGCCCCGCAAGGGTGCGCTGCTGCAGCCGGTGATGAACTGGCTGGCGGAGTATCCCGGTTATCTGGACCAGCTTGCCCGCCGTCTGGGCGTGGCGGACCGCATCCGCTACACCGGCGTGCTGAACGCCGAAGCCATGAAAACCTGCTTTTTGCAGAGCAGCGTCTTTCTGCTGCCCAGCAGCCTGGAAAACAGCCCCAATTCGCTGGGCGAGGCCATGCTTCTGGGCATGCCCTGCGCCGCCGCGAACGTGGGCGGCGTGCCCAGCATGCTGGATGACAAGAAGGAGGGCCTGCTGTTCGACCCCGCCCGGCCCGATCAGATGGCGCAGGCAGTGCTTTCCCTGCTGGACGACCCCGCCGGGGCCGAGGCCATGGGCAAAGCCGCCCGGGCCCGGGCCATGGCAGACCACGACCCGAAGGCCATTGCCGCCGCGCAGATGGCTTTGTACAATCAGCTTTGCGGCGCGAAGGAGGCAAAACCGTGAACCAGCCCTTGGTAACGGTGCTCATCACCACCTACAATCAGGAGCGCTATATCGGCAAGGCCATCGACAGCGTGCTGGCCCAGAAAACCGATTTTCCCTTTGAAGTTTATATTTCCGAGGACTGCGGCACGGACGGCACCCGCGCCATCCTGCAGGACTACGCGGCCCGCTTCCCGGACATCATCCGGCTGAACCTGCGCGAACAGAACGCGGGCATCAGCCGCAACTGGTACGAGGGCCTGTGCGCCGCGAAGGGCCAGTACGTCTGCACCCTGGAGGGAGACGACTGGTGGCGGGATGACCACAAGTTGCAAAAGCAGGTGGATTTTCTGCGCGCTCACCCGGACTATCTGGCGGTGAGTCACACCCTGCTGCTCACCGATGACGCGGGCAACACCTACGGCACCCTGCCGGACGATCCCCGCATTCTGGGCAGGGACGCCACCATGGAGCTGTTTCTGGCCGGCGTGACCTACTCCTGCACCGCCTGCCTTGTGAAGAACATCTTCGACCCGGCGGACAGGGAACTTTATGACTATGTGACCGCCAACCGCAGCATCGCGGACTTTGCGTTGTGCATGCTGTATCTGGACAAGGGCAAGGTGTTCGTGATGAACGAGGCGCTCTCCGCCTACCGGGTGGCGGGCACCGACCAGAACCACCAGAACTACAACGGCACCCAGAGCGCACTGAAAAAATACGCCGATTTTCTGGACGTGGTAAACGCCAGCCGCCGCTACTGGAAGGGCAAGTATCCCTTTGCCAAATGCCTGTGCGCCGGCAGCTTTTACCCCTTCATCGACCGGATCAAATACGGCGAGCTGTGGCCCTTTGTGCGGCTGATGGGCCGAATGCCCCTTTCCGCAAAGGTGCTGTTCCCCTTCTATTTCGCGGGGCGCTGCCTTTCGCTGGTGATTCATAAATTCACGGGAGGGAACAAGCCATGAACCAGCCTTCCTTCAGCGTGATCGTGCCGGTCTACAAAGCCGAGGCCACTTTGGAAAAGTGCGCAAACAGCATCCTCACCCAGGCCCCCGCCGATCTGGAGCTGATTTTAGTGGACGACGGCAGCGCGGACGGCAGCGGCGCACTGTGCGACCGGCTGGCCGAGCAGGACAGCCGGGTGCGGGTGATCCACCAGAAAAACGCCGGGGCCAGCGCCGCCCGCAACGCCGGGCTGGACGCCGCTTCCGGGCGCTATCTGCAATTTGTGGACGCGGACGACTGGGTGCTTCCCGGCCTTTACGAGGCGGCCCTGCCCATTCTGGAACAGGGCGCGGACGTGCTGTTCTTCGGGGTGGAAAACGTGGGTTACATCCCGGAGCCGCCCCTGCCGGACGCAGCGTTCGAAAGCCTTGCCGCGCTGGCGGATGAGTTTGAGCGGTATCTGGTGACTACCGGCCAGTTCGCGGCCCCCTACAACAAAATCTACAAGGCCCATGTGATCGGCCCGGTTCGCTTTGACCCGGCGCTGAAGATCAACGAGGACCTTCTGTTCAACCTGCTGGCTTTGCAGCGCTGCGGGCCGGTTCGTTTTGTGCCCACCAACTACTACGCCTGCGACCACACCGGCGAGGGCTCGCTCTCCCGGTCGCTGCGGGCGGACCTGCTGGACGCGGAGCAGGCCACCCGGGCGGCGCTGCTGAAGTTCGCCGCCCATTACGGGCTGAACGAAGCCCAGGCCGCCGCGCTGGCCGCTGCCCGGCAGGGCAATGTGGCGGTGGCCCAGATGTCGGTTCTCATGAGCCGCAAGGGGCCTCTTTCCCTGCGGGGATACCGCCGGGCCTTTGCCCGGATGCTGGCTCTGCCGGATGCACGCCGGGCGCTGGCCTGCTGGCTGGCGGCGGACGAAAACCGGCTGATGGCTCTGCCCTACCGCATCTGCGTGGGGCTGCGGCTGGCCTTTCCCATGGCGCTCTGGTGCTGGCTGCGATGCAGCACCAGCCATGCGCTGTGATTTCATTTTCCCAAGGAGGCAAACATATCTATGGCGGCTGTATTAAGCTGTATCATGCCCGTTTACAACGGGGAGGAATATCTTGAAAAAAGCGTGCAGAGCGTGCTGGACCAGAGCTTTGCCTGGTTCGAGCTGATTTTGGTGAACGACGGTTCCACCGACCGCACCGCCGACCTGTGCGCCGAGTTCGCCCGCAAGGACGAACGGGTGCGGGTGCTGACCCAGACCAACAAGGGCGCGGCGGCGGCCCGGAACGCGGGCATTCAGGCGTCCGAAGGGCGCTACATCACCTTTGTGGACGCGGACGACGTGCTGCTGCCCAAGGCCTTTGAAAAGACCGTGCAGGCCATGGAGAACCGGGAGCTGGATCTGGTCAGCTTCAACTTCTCGTTCTGCAGCGACACCGGCTTCACCGAGGCGGTGTACCCCGCCTTTTCCGCCGCCTCGCTGGAGGAGTTCTGGCCCCATTTCATCGAGTATTACCGGGCCAACCAGTTCTTCTCGCTGTGCAACAAGGTCTACCGCACCCAGCTGATCAAGGGGCTGGGCCTTTCGCTGGACGAAAGCCTTCGCACCGGCGAGGACATCCAGTTCAACTTCGCCTATTTTTCCAATCTGGGAAAGATGGAGCATCTGGACGGCATTTATTACGAATACTGGAACCACGCCCAGACCCTGACCCGGGCCGCCACGCTGGACAACATGGAAACCAGCCAGCGGGTGCTGCACGGGGTGCGGCGTTTTCTGGAGCAGTGCGGCCAGAGCGAGCTGTATCCCCAGCTGGCCGCCGCTCAGCTTCCCTGGGACGCGGTGAGCTTTTTCGATCTGCTCACCGATTCCTCCAAGCCCTACACCCTGGAAGAGCGTAAGGTCGGGCTGGAAAAGCTGTTTGCGAACCCCATGTGGCACACCGCCCTGATGACCCAGCTGGAAGGCCGGCAGGGCCTTTACAACGGCTGGCTGCGCAAGGCCGCCGCGAAGAAAAACGCGGGGCGCGCCTTGCTGCCCCTGCGCCTGAAGGGCAAACGCTGATCTGATATTTTTTGATAAGGAGGCATCCCATGCCCGCCATCAGCATCATCACCACCGTATACGACGCAAAGGATTATCTGCCCCTGACCGTGCAGAGCATCCTTGCCCAGAGCTTTGCCGATTTTGAGCTGATTCTCGTGGAGGACGGCAGCCCCAACGGCTGCGGCGAACTGTGCGACGAGCTGGCCAGAACCGATCCCCGCATCCGGGTGGTGCACAAGAAAAACGGCGGCCCCGCCAGCGCGGCCAACGCCGGGCTGGACGCCGCCACCGGCGACTACATCAGCTATGTGGATTCCGACGATCTGCTGCATCCGGATTTTCTGAAAACCCTGTACAACACCGTGAAGGAAAGCGGCTGCCCGCTGGCGGCCTGCGGCGCGGTGTGCATCGACGAAAAAGGCAATTTTCTCGAGCGCGGAGTCACCCTGCCCGAGGAATTCCTGGGCCGTCACGACGCGCTGGAGCAGTTTCTGGACGTGTTCAAAAATGGCGGCATGTATTCCATGGTCACCTGGAACAAGCTGTACGACGCCCGGCTTTTTGCAAACGTGCGCCATGACGAGACCATGTTCTACGGTGACGACGCCAACATCATGGACAAAATCTACGACGGCAACGAGATCGTGCTCTCCAACGAGCCGCTTTATTACTACCGCACCCGCACCGGCAGTATGACCGCGCTGGCCTTCTCGGCCAAGCGGCTGGACGATCTGCGCCTGTACGGCGGCTGGGTGGACTTTTTTGCCGGCAAACCCGGCTATGAGGATCTGTCCGCCTGGGCGGTGGCCCGCTACTGGCAGGTGTTCTACCTGTTTTATGTGCACGCCAATCTGGCCGGGCCCATGCCCACCGAGCTGAAACAGGGCTTTGCGGCGCACAAGAAAAAGCTGAATAAGCTGCTGCCCCGTATCCTCTCGAATCCCCATGTGCCCGGGTTTGAAAAATTCCGGGCAGTGCTGTTCTGTGTGAGCCCCGCGCTGTGCTACAAGCTGGCGGCGGCCCGGGGAAAAATGGACCGCGAAAAGGAGGCCTGAGCCATGCCCGCGATCAGCGTGATCGTTCCCGTTTACAAGGTGGAGGCGTTTCTGCCCGCCTGTGTGGCGAGCATTCTGGGCCAGACCTTTGCCAACTTTGAGCTGATTCTGGTGGACGACGGCAGCCCGGACGGCTGCGGCGCACTGTGCGACGTCTATGCCGGGCAGGATGCCCGGGTGCGGGTGATCCACCGGCAGAACGGCGGGCTTTCCGCCGCGCGCAATTCCGGCATTGCCGCCGCAACGGGCGAATTTCTCGCCTTTGTGGACTCGGACGATCTGGTGGCTCCGGATTATCTGGAGCAGCTGCACACCGCCTTGCACACCACCGGGGCGGATATGGCCCTGTGCGCGGTGGAGGACGTGAACGAGGACGGCTCGCCGCTGGAGCATCCCGAGATTACCGCGCCCGCCGCGGCCGGAAGCTTTTCCGGCAAGGTGCTGCTGGCGGAATTTTTCGGCCCCAACGCCACCTGCTACACGGTGGCCTGGAACAAGCTGTACAAGCGAAGCCTGTGGGAGCAGCTGCGCTATCCGGAGGGGCTGATTCACGAGGACGACGCGGTGGCCCACCGGCTGTTTGCCGCCTGCAAGAAGGTGGCCTGCCTGACCGAGCCGCTTTATCGCTACCGGCTGCGCCAGGGCAGCATCTGCCGCAGCGGCATCAGCCCCGGCAGCTTCGACGGGGTGACCGCCCACGCCGACTGGTGCCGTTTTTTCCGGGACCAGGGCATGGACAAGTCCCTGCTGGACAAGGCGCTGGCCGCCTGCTTCCGGCGGTATCTTTCCCTGTGCGCCGGGGCGAAAACCGAGCTGAGCTGGCCCATCGCGGCCCGCTGGCACAGCGTCCAAGCAGAGCTGCGCTGCCTTTTGCCCCTTTTGAAAACCTGCGGGGAACTGACCCTGCCCGAAAAACTCAGCTGCCTGCGCTGGTGCACCCGGCCGCTGCCGCTGCCCCCGAAGAAAGAGCTGCCCCGGGCTGCTCTGCTCATGCCCCCCGCCCTGCCAGTGCCTGCTGTGAAGGGCGGCGCGGTGGAGGGCCTTGCCAGCCGTCTGGTGGAAGAAAATCAGACCCGGCGGCGAATGGAGCTTGCGGTGGTCACCGTGCTGGACGAGCAGGCCGCCGTTGCGGCCGCCCGTTTTCCCCAGACGCTGTTCTGCTTTGTGCGCCCTGCTTCGCCTGTGCGCCGGGCGCTGTACAGCCTTGCCCGCCGGGTGCGGGCGCTGGCAGGCCGCTGCGTTCACTGGAATGTTTATTACAGCCAGGCCCTGCCCTTTCTCCGGGCGCTGCATCCTGACCACCTGGTGGCAGAGGGCGGCGACCTGACCGGCTGGCAGCAGGTGAGCCGGGCGTTCGGCAAAGAGCGCATGGTCGCCCATCTTCACGGGCTGACCCACGCCTCCCCTTTGCTGGATCGCTGCTATGGCCATGTGCTGGCTTTGAGCGAATACATCCGGGGCCAGTGGCTTGCCACCAGCGCCCTCGACCCGAAAAAGGCCCTTCTGCTTTACAACTGCGTGTCGGTGGAGCGGTTCGCCGCCCCGCCCGATGCGCAGGCAGTGAAGACACTGCGCCAGCAGCTGGAGCTTTCCGCGGACGATTTCGTGGTGCTGTTCTGCGGCCGGCTGGAGGAGGACAAGGGCGTGCACAAGCTGGTGGAGGCCATGGCCCTGATTCCGGATCCGGCAGTGAAGCTGGTGGTGGTGGGCGGCTCCTTCTTTGCCGCTTCCGAAACGACCCCCTTCACCCGGCAGCTGCAAGCGCTGGCAAAGCCGCTGGCCGGGCGCATCCGCTTCACCGGCTATGTTCCGGCCGGGCAGCTGCCCACTTACTATCACCTGGCTCAGGTGACCGTGATGCCCACGCTGGTGGAGGAAGCTGCCGGGCTGGTGGCCGTGGAGGCCATGGCGGCGGGCTGCCCGCTGATCGCCACCCAAAGCGGCGGTCTGCCGGAATACGCCGCGGGCAGCAACGCCATTCTTCTGCCCCGGGATGAATCGCTTCCCACCGCCATTGCCGAATCCGTTCTGGCCCTGAAGGCCGCCCCTGGCCGTCGGGCCGAAATGGCGGCGGCGGGCCGCAGGCGGGCAACGGAATTTTCCGCCCCGCGGTATTACGACGCCTTTTTGAAGGCGTTCCAACAGATGGAGGATGAAGCCCATGGACCTGATCAGCGTGATCGTGCCGGTGTATAACGCGCTGGCCACCCTGCCTCGTTGCGCCAAAAGCATCCTGACCCAGAGCCACAGCCGACTGGAGCTGATTCTGGTGGACGACGGCTCCGCCGACGGCAGCGGCGGCCTGTGCGACGCTCTTGCGCTGGCGGATGAGCGGGTCCGGGTGATCCACCAGAAAAACGGCGGCGTTTCCACCGCCCGCAACGCGGGCCTTGCCGCTGCCGCCGGGCGCTGGGTGGTGTTCGTGGACGCGGACGACGCCCTGGCCCCCCATGCACTGGAAAGCGCGCTGGCCGCGCAGCAGGCAAACCCGGACCGGCTGGTGGTCTGGCCCTTTGCCTGCCAGCCGGAGGCTCTGCCCCAAACCGCCTGCTGCGAGGGCGAGGCTTTTGGAGTGGAAAAGACCGGCTGGATGTATCTGGACTGCTGCCTTTCCATGCCCTGGAACAAGCTGTTTGACCGCCAGCAGATCGAGGCCGCCGCCCTGCGCTTTGATCCGGAGTATTCCCTGGGCGAGGATCTTCTGTTCTGCCTTGCCTACTGCAGGGCCTTTTTCTCCTTGGGCGGCGCGGGTTTTTTCAAGCTGCGTGAGCCCCAGACCTTTTACGAAACGGCAGAAAACGAAAACAGCCTGACCCAGCGCTACCGGCCGGATTTCTGCAACTTGTGGATGCGGCTGTTCGGCCGCCTTACAGCGGACTGCGAGCAGGCATTCCACTGCCCTGCTGCGGACCTGACCGCCATCCGCCACAGCTGGGTATGCACCATTGCGGACGGCGTGCAGGACATCCTTGCCCGGGGCGAAGGCGGCAAAGCCGACCGGAAAGCCCGGGCCCGGGCCGTGCTGAGCTGGCCCGAAACCGCCGCCCTCTGCAACGCACTGAAGGCTGCGGGCCGTTTTTCGCCGCTGGCATGGGCCATGCACCGCCGCAGCCCCGCCCTTGTGGCCCGGCTGTGGAAGCTGCGGGAAAACAGGCCGGATCTTTACGGCAAGCTGGAGGCCATTGGCCAGCGGTTCAGCCGCCCGGCCCGTTTTTGATTTTTTTGCCATGGCATGGTATAATGACATGATATTTTATCGCTTTTTCTTGTCTGATTACGCATCTGATTACGCAATAGAAAGGGAAATACGCTGATGGCCAAGCCCAACGAACAGCAGTGGACCACCGTTGTGAAACCCCGCACCGGCTGGTTCGACATCAACCTGAAAGAACTCTGGCATTACCGGGACCTGGTGACCCTGTTCACCAAGCGCAACTTTGCGGTGATCTACAAGCAGACCATTCTGGGCCCGCTGTGGATTCTGCTGAATCCGCTGATCACCACCATCCTGTTTAACGTGATCTTCGGCGGCATCGCCGGGCTGCCCACCGAGGGTGCGCCCAGCTTTCTGTTCATCATGGCCGGTAATACCCTGTGGACCATGTTCGCCGCCTGCATCAACAACACCGCCAACACCTTTGTGGCAAACGCGGGCATGTTCGGCAAGGTGTATTTCCCCCGCCTGACCATTCCCCTGTCTCAGGTGCTCACCGCGGCAATCAACTTCTTCATTCAGTTTGCCATGTTCCTGGTGTTCTGGGTCATTTTCTTCTTTAATCAGGAAACCTTCGGCGCCCTGACCATGACCGGCTGGGTGGTTTATCTGCCGGTGTGCATCATTCAGGTGATGCTGCTGGGCCTGGCGGTGGGCATCATCGTTTCCAGCCTGACCACCAAATACCGTGACCTGGCCATCGCCGTGACCTTCGGCGTGCAACTGTGGATGTACGCCACCCCCGTGGTGTACTCCACCACCAGCCTGTCGAACCAGCCGGTCCTGAGCGCCATCGTAAACCTGAACCCCATGACCGCCCCAGTGCAGGCCTTCCGCATGGCTCTACTGGGCTGCGGCAGCGTGGACCCCACCGGATTGGTCTACAGCCTGATTGTGACCGTAGTCCTGCTGGCCATCGGCGTGGTGCTGTTCAGCCGCATTGAAAAGACCTTTATGGATACCGTGTAACAGGAGGATTTTTGCCATGTCCAATCACAGCGAGCCGGTACACAGCAAAGAGCCTGTCATTCAGGTATCCGGCGTAAAGAAACAGTATAAGCTGGGCCAGATCGGCGGCGGCACCCTCACCGCCGATCTGCAAAGCTGGTGGGCCCGCATCCGCGGCAAGGAGGATCCCAACCTGCCCATCGGCACCGATACCCGCCTGTTCGGCCAGACCTTCATGGCCCTGAACGGGGTGGATCTGACCGTATACAAGGGCGAGGCGCTGGGCATCATCGGCCGCAACGGCGCGGGCAAATCCACCCTGCTCAAGCTGCTCAGCCGCATCACCGCCCCCACCGAGGGCGAGATCAAAATCAAGGGCCGCATCGCCAGCATGCTGGAGGTGGGCACCGGCTTCAATCAGGAGATGACCGGCCGGGAAAACATCTACATGAACGGCGCCATTCTGGGCATGACCAAGGCCGAGGTGGATTCCAAGCTGGACCAGATCATCGAATTTTCCGAGTGCGGCGATTTCATCGACACCCCGGTGAAGCGGTATTCCAGCGGCATGTTCGTGAAGCTGGCCTTCGCGGTGGCCGCCCATCTGGACAGTGAGATCATGGTCATGGACGAGGTTCTGGCCGTGGGCGACATGAAGTTCCAGCAGAAGTGCCTGGGCAAGATGAGCGACGTGGCGGGCCAGGAGGGCCGCACCGTTCTGTATGTGAGCCACAACATGAGCACCATCCGCCAGCTGTGCACCCGCTGCGTGGTGCTGGACAAGGGCAAGGTGATCTTCGACGGCAACGTGGACGACGCCATTGCCGTTTATATGGACACCACCGACGTGAACGTGGTGGACTATGACCTGCGCGAGATCGGCCGCATGAACACCAGCGCCGGCAAGCGGCTGCGGGTGGAGCGGCTGACCTTCCTGGACAAGGAAAGCAGCGTGTTCGCCGCCGGCGAGCCTTTGCGCATCCGCATCGACTGGCAGGTCATGCAGCACTTCGACGCGGTGAACCTGAAGCTGAATTTTCATTACCGGGATTCCACGCCCATCGGCATCACCCATCCCATCACTTTGGGCGAGGCCAAGCCGGGCCAGCGCTACTCCACCGTGTTCACGGTGGACACCTCCATCTTCAGCGAGGGCCAGTATTTCTTCTATCTGGACGTGTTCGAGCGGGAGCTGGCCAACGCCGCCTGCCTGGACAAGCCCGCCCAGGAATTTGCCTTCGAGATCACCAACATGGACCGCACCCTGCCGGAGTGGTCCAGCGGCTGGGGCCACATCCACTTCCCGCCGGTGACCGTCGAATCCAGCGAGGTGCTGTAAATGAAGCGCCCCAATTTATACATCTGCCACACCGCCTATCAGGTGCTGGTGGACATGGTCCGGGCCATGGAGGACGCTGTGCCCCCGGAGCTTATTTTGAGCAGTGTCATCCCAAACACCGAAGAACTGGCCGGGCGGCTTTCCGCCACCGGCCTGTTCCGCTGTGTACGGGTTTTTGACGAACTTGCCTGCGGCAATGCCATTCAGCAGGGTTTTCTGCGCACGCTGCTGCTTCAGCGGGTGATGGGCCGCCGCAATGTGGAAAAATATTACGGCTTTTCCATCCGCCCGCAGGATTACAACGCCATTTACATTCACAACGACTGGAGCGTTCTGGGCCGGTATCTGCAGGATCTGAAAGCGCCTTACATCCTCTGTGAGGATACCATGGCCAGCACCTGCCGCCCGGAGCACCCCATCATTGACGAACAACGAAAGCTGCCCCACTTCAGGCTGCGGCAGAAATTCTGCTATGGCTATCTTTACTGGGGCGATTACAAGCGGGTCACGGCAGTGGAGACCGAGTGCGCTGCAAAAACCGGCCTGTTCCCCGAAAAGCTGCGGGAGGATTCCAAGTCGGATCGGTTCCACCGGCTGACCGTCGACCAGAAGGCCCTGATCCGTCAGGTATTCCTGACCCGGCCTCTGCCGGAAAAGGCCGAGGGCGCGGTGCTGTTTCTGCCCCGGGACTTTGTGCCGGACGGTCTTTTGGACAGCGAGACCCAGAAAAAGATGTTCGCCGCCGTGGTGAAGGCCCACTGCTCCGACGGGCCGCTCTTTCTCAAGACCCATCCCCGGGATACCTTCGATTACTCCACGCTGTTCCCGGACGCGGTCATTCTGGAGCGCACCATGCCCAGCGAGGTGCTGAACTTCGCGCTGCCCTTCCGGTTCAAAAAAGCCGTGACGGTGGAATCCACCGTATTAAAGGCGCTGGAAGTGGCGGACGAAAAGCTGGAGCTGAGCCTCAGCGAGGCGCTGGCCCTGCTCCGCTGAGCCTTTTTTGTGAAAAGAGCGCCGTGCGCTCATAATTTGTTCATACCAAGGCTTTACTATGAAATCAGGCGGCCCGCTTCATCGTTTTTATTGCGGGCCCGCAAGGAGGTTGTTCCTATGAAAATCATCGGCGTGATCCCCGCCCGGTACCAGTCCAGCCGGCTGCCCGGCAAGCCCCTGGCCGACATTCTGGGCAAACCCATGATCTGGTGGGTCTATCAGGCAGCAAAAAAATGCGAAAAGCTGGACGATCTGGTGATCGCCACCGACGATGAGCGGATCATGGAGGTCTGCCGCCAGTACGAGATGCCCGCTCTCATGACCCGTGCCGACCACGACACCCCCACCGCCCGCATCCACGAGGTGAGCTGCATGCTGGAAGCGGATCTGTATCTGCAGATCATGGGCGACGAGCCGCTGATCGACGCCCGGGCCTTTGATCTGATCCTGCCGGACAGCCTGCCCGAAGACCCCTACTATGTGGCGGGTGTGACCAACATCATGGACCACCCGGCAGATGTGATCGACTTCTCCAACCAGAAGGTGGCCTGCAATGCCCGCCGGGAGATTCTGCTGATCTCCCGCAGCCCCATCCCCTACCCCAAGGGAACGGCGGATTTTGAATACGAAAAAATCACCGGCATTCAGCTGTTCAGCAAAAAGGCGCTGGATTTCTATGCTGCCACCCCCAAGAGCACGCTGGAAAAAGCCGAGGAAAACGACCTGATGCGCTTCATCGAAAACGGCCACACGGTGCACGCGGTGGTCTCCCCTTACAAGACGGTTTCGGTGGACACCCCAAAAGACGTGGACATCGTATGTGAGATCCTGAAACAGCGCGGCAACTGAATGAATGCCGGGAAAGGAGCTGCTCTATGTACAACCTGAAACTTCTGGACTGCACCCTGCGTGACGGCGGGTACATCAACGACTGGCGCTTCGGCTACGAAAACATCCGCGACATTGTGCGCAGCCTGGTGAAGGCGGGCACCGACATCGTGGAGGTGGGCTTTCTGCGCAACGTGGACTACGACCCGGACTGCACCCGCTGGAACACGGTGGCCGAGCTGAAGAAGATTCTGCCCGCCGACCGGAAAAACGTGATGTTCAGCGGCATGGCCCTGCACAACTTCTACGACATCGACAAGCTGGAGCCCTGGGACGGCACCGGCATCGACCTGATTCGGGTGACCTTCCACGACTACGACATCGAAGAGGGCCTTGCCTTCTGCCAAAAAGCCCAGGACAAGGGCTACAAGATCAGCTGCAACCCCATCAACATCATGGGCTACTCCGACGCGGGCGTGCTCTGGCTGGTGGAGCAGGTGAACAAGATCCATCCCTACGCCTTCTCCATCGTGGATACCTTCGGCAGCATGCGCCAGCAGGATCTGGACCGGATCGTGAGCCTGGTACACAACAATCTGGCCAAGGACATCACTCTTGGCCTGCACCTGCACGAGAACATGGCCCTGAGCTCCAGCCTTGCCCAGAGCTTTGTGAACAAGCACCTGAACCGGGACGTGATCGTGGACGCAAGCCTTCTGGGCATGGGCCGCACCCCCGGCAACCTGTGCATCGAGCTGATCGCTGACTACCTGAACCTGAACTTCGGCAAGCAGTACGACATCGACTGCATGCTGGACGCCATTCAGGATCAGATCATGCCCATCCGGGAAAAGGAGCCCTGGGGCTATTCTCCGCCCTACTTCCTGTCTGCCCGGTACAATCTGCACCGCAACTACGCCGAGCATCTGCTGGGTAAGGGCGATCTGTCCAACCGGGACATCAACCACATCCTGAGCCGCATCGCCCCGGAGAAAAAGACCGCCTTCGACGCCGCCTACGCGGACGAGCTGTATGCCCAGTACAAGGGCAGCGCGCTGGACGATGCCGCCGACCGGGCAAAGCTGAAAGAGCTGCTGGCCGGCCGAAAGATTCTGGCGCTGGCCCCCGGTCAGACGCTGGACACCCACCGGCAGGCCATCGAGGCCTATATCGCCGAAAACAACCCGGTGGTCATCAGCGCCAACTTTGTGCCTGAGCATTACAAGGCGGATTTCGCCTTCTTCACCAACGGCAAGCGGTTTGAAAAGCTGGAAGGCTGCCCCTGCGCGGTGATTGCCACCAGCAACCTGCAGGGCGAAGCGGACTACCGGCTGGACTACAACAGTCTGGCCGGCGCCTTCGACAAGGGCTCCAACAGCCTGATCATGCTGCTGCATCTGCTGGCAGCGCTGGGCGTGAACGAGGTGGCCATTGCCGGCGCGGACGGCTACGGCCCCGGGGACGACAACTACTGCGACCCCCGCATGAAGAACCACACCCTGCGGGGCGCGGACTACAACCACGCCATGGCCGAGGCCATCCGGGCTCAGGCGCTGCGCGTAGAGTTCGTAACCCCCAGCTACTACGAAAAGGAGTAACATGCCCATGCAGACCAAACTGCTTGTGCTGGACGTGGACGGCACCCTCACCGACGGGGGGCTGTATCTGGATTCCACCGGCAACGAAACCAAAAAATTTACCGTGAAGGACGGCGCGGGCCTTGTGATCGCCCGCACCGCCGGCATCAAGGTGATGATCCTCACCGGCCGGGAAAGTGAACCGGTACGCCGCCGGGCCGAAGAGCTGCATCTGGACTACTGCGTGCAGAACTGCAAAAAGAAGGCGGAGTATCTTGCCGCCTTTCTGGCCGAGCAGGGCCTTGCCCGGGAAGAGGTGGCCTATGTGGGCGACGACTGGAACGACATGGCGGCCATGAAGCTGTGCGGTTTTGTGGCCTGCCCCGCCGACGCTGCCGCTGAGGTAAAGGCCATCGCCCACTACGTCTGCCCCCAGAAGGGCGGCGAGGGCGCGGTGCGCGGCGCGGTGGAGAAGCTTTTGAAGGACGCGGGCTGTTTTGAGCAGGCCGTGAACGCCGCCTTCGGCGCGGGGGTGTGAGCCCATGTACGAAACACTGAAGCAGGCGGTATGGGCCGCCAATCTGGCCCTGCCCAAAGCCAACCTCTGCCTTGCCACCTGGGGCAATGCCAGCCAGGTAGACCGGGATGCGGGCGTGTTTGCCATCAAACCCTCCGGCGTGGACTACGACAAAATGCGCCCGGAGGACATGGTGATCGTGAGCCTTGCGGACGGCAGCGTGGTGGAGGGCGAGCTGCGCCCCTCCTCCGACACCAAAACCCATCTGGAGCTGTACCGGGCCTTCCCGGCCATCGGCGGCGTGGTACACACCCACAGCCGGTGGGCCACCATCTTTGCCCAGGCCGGGCGCCAGATCCCGGCGCTGGGCACCACCCATGCCGACACCTTTTACGGCCCGGTGCCCTGCGCCCCTGCCCTGACCAGAGAGCAGGTGGAGGGCGATTATGAGACCAACACCGGTCTGGTGCTGGCCGCTGCCTGCGCGGAGCACTATGAAGCCGTTCCCGCCGGGCTGGTAAAGGGCCACGGCCCCTTCACCTGGGGCAAAAACGCGGCGGATGCGGTGGAGCATGCCATCATTCTGGAAGAGGTGGCCATGATGGCCTACCACAGCCTTGCGCTGGGTGCACAGCCGGTGGACGATTACCTGCTGGACAAGCACTACCTGCGCAAGCACGGCCCGGGGGCCTACTACGGCCAGTCGGGCAAGTAAATCACGGGCCAGGCCCGAACGGAAAGGGTTTTCCCATGGAAAAACTTCTCACGCAACTCAAAACGCACCGCCGCCTTCTGGGCGGCGCTGCGCTGCTGGCTGTGGCCTTTTTCATCTTTGCCTGTATCTGGCTCACCCAGGTGCGGGGCAACGGCGAAAAAAGCCGCAGCTGGATGATCAATGACCAGTTCAGCGAGTTTGCCCTCATCGACGATACCGTGACTCAGGATTTCGTCTGCGACCGGGACCTGCTGTACATGGGCTTTGCCTTCAAGGTGCAGAAGGCGGGCGACGAAGGCCCCGCCGGTGTGCTGGAGCTCACCCTCACCGATCTGGACACCGGCGAGGTGCTGGCCACCAGCGAAGGCGACATGAGCAATATTCTGGACACCACCGAGGCCTACTACACCACGCTGGGGCTTTCCCAGCCGGTGGAGCTGACCTCCTTTGGTGAGCGGCACTATCGGGTGACTCTGACCGCTCACTACACCGGCGAGGGCCGTCTGCTCATCGGTTACACCCCCACTGCAAACGAAGCGGGTCTGGGGCTGACCGTGAACGGCCAGCCCACCGAGGGCATGCTGGCCATTCTGGGTGTATATGCTCAGATCGGCGGTTTTCTGACCAAATTCTACTGGGTCATTGCCCTGCTGGCGCTGGTTCTCATCGGGGCCGGCTGGTGGCTGTTCACCGGGCAGAAGTGCCCGCTGCACCGGATGGTGTTCTGCTTCGTGCTGGCACTGGGCATTCTGCTCAGCATGGTGCTGCCCCCCTATTCCGCGCCGGACGAGCAGTTCCACATCAACCAGAGCTTCACGCTGGCCTCCACCATCTATGACCCGCACCTGCCCATTGCGCAGAGCCAGATCCACAGCACCATCCGGCGCCCTTCGGATCAGGACGTGATCGTGCAGGATGGCGAAACCACAGTATTCACCTGGCAGCATATTGCCAAGAATCTGCTTACCACCAGCCCCGATCCCTTCACCGCCACCCACGACTTCGATGAATATCAGGTGGACTCCAGCTACACCATGTACTGGATCAGCGCGCTTGGCGTGCTGGCGGGCTTTCTGCTTCGGCTGGGGTTCATCCCCACCCTGTTTCTGGGCAGGCTGACAAACCTTCTCTTCTTCGCATTTCTGGCCTCCTGGGCGGTGAAGCGCACCCCGGTGGCAAAGGCGGTATTCGCCACAGTGGCCCTGCTGCCCATGACGCTGCACCTTGCCGCCTCCTACAGCCGGGATTCCAACCTGCTTGCGCTCTGCCTTCTGTTCGCAGCGCTGGTGCTGGATCTGGCTTTCGGCCCGACGGAAAAAATCAGCTGGAAGCAGCTGATTCTGCCCGCACTGGCCGGGCTGCTGATCGTGCCCTCCAAAATCGTATATTTCCCGCTGGCACTGCTGGTCTTTCTGATCCCTGCCGCCCGCCTGGGCCGATTTTCCAAGGCGATCAAGGGCGGTTTCCTTGTGCTGTGCATGGTGGTGTTTCTGTCCAGCGCGGGCGGAACGCTGACGCTGGGCGGCTTTGTAAACGGCGATACCCCGGTGGCCGCAGGCGCGGCCTCCTCCAGCGCGGCTGTGCAGGAAGCGGAACCGGCCGCAAGTGTGGCCGCGGAGTCTGAATCCGCCCCCGCACCGGAAAGCACAGCCTCCTCCGGCGAAACCGCCGTGGCGGATTCCGCCCCGCAGCCTGCCTCGGAAGAGCCCGTGCAGGACGACAGCGTGTGCTATTCGCTGCCCTATATTCTCAGCCATCCGCTGGACACCGTGGAGCTGCTCATCCGCTCGGTGGTGGAGTACGGCGACCACTATGTGAAAACACTGGTGGGCGGCACCCTGAGCTACTTTGACCCGGGCGTGCAGATCGCCTGGACCTGGGTGGCCGCACTGCTGATTCTGCTGGTTCTGGCCTGGCTGCAGCCCGGCTTTGAGCTTCCGGTCTGGGCCCAGACGGTCTGCCTGCTGATCGGCCTTGCCTGCTGTGGGCTGGCGGTGCTGGGCTGCGTCTCCTGGACGCCCACCTACTACACCACCATTTACGGTCTGCAGGGGCGGTATTTCCTGCCGGTGCTCAGCCTTTTGCTGCTGGCCCGGCCCAGACGCCTGCTGCTGCAAACCGATTTCACCCGCGGCCTTGTGTACGCTGTGACGCTGGTGGACATTCTGGTCGTGTTCAATGCTTTTCTTTCCATTCTGGCCCGGTAAAGGACCAAACGCCATCCGTTAAGGAGTACGATATTTTATGGATTACAAGCAAATTCCCGTGATCATTCCCTCTCTGGAGCCGGACGAAAAGCTGCCCCGCCTGCTGGAGCAGCTGCACAAAGCGGGTATTCAGAACATCGTTCTGGTGGACGACGGCAGCGGCCCTGCCTACGCCCATTTCTTTGAGGAAGCGCAAAAACGCTGGGGCTGCCCGGTGCTGCGTCATGCAGTGAATCTGGGCAAGGGGCGGGCGCTGAAAACCGCCTTCAACTACTGCCTGAACACCTGGCCGGATGCCCCCGGCTGTGTGACCGCCGATTCCGACGGCCAGCATACCCCCGCCTGCATTCTGAAGGTGATGAAGGCCCTGACCGACCGGCCGGACGCACTGATTCTGGGCTGCCGCAACTTCGACGAGAAGGACGTGCCGCTGCGCTCCAGCTTCGGCAACAAATGTACCCGCTTTGTGTTCAAGGCGCTGGTGGGCCTTGCCATCACCGATACCCAGACCGGCCTGCGGGCCATTCCCACCGCCTTCATGAAGAAGCTGATGCACACCGGCGGCGAGCGGTTCGAGTTCGAGTCCAACATGCTCATCGACACCAAGGACGCCGGAGTGCCCATCGTGGAGGTACCCATTGAAACGGTTTACATCGAAGAGAACAAGACCAGTCATTTCAATCCTCTGAAGGACTCGGCCCGCATCTACGCGGTGTTCGGCAAGTTTTTGTTCTCCTCCCTCTCCTCCAGCGTGGTGGATCTGGCGCTGTTCAGCCTGTTCTGCTTCCTGCTGGCGCCGGTGGTTTCCGGTACGCTGTACATCACGCTGGCCACCGTGTGCGCCCGCGTGATCTCAGCCACCTACAACTATCTGCTGAACTACAAGATCGTGTTCAAGAGCCGGGAAAACCACGGCATGGCCGCCGGCAAGTATTTCCTGCTGGCCGTAATCCAGATGGCCTGCTCCGCCGGTCTGGTCAGCCTGCTGTATGCCCTCACCGGCGGCTTCTCCGAGCTGGTGATCAAGATCTGCGTGGACGTGTTCCTGTTCTTCATCAGCTTCCAGATTCAGCGGGAATTCGTTTACAAAAAGCGCGGCGCGTAACGCGGCCCGCACACGGGAGGTTCGCTTCGTGACCATCTGTTTTTTCTCCGCCCAGTATCTGCCCACGGTGGGCGGGGTGGAGCGCTATACCTTCAATCTGGCCCGCCGGGTGGTAAACGCAGGCCACAATGCCATTGTGGTAACCAGCGCCCTGCCCGGCCTGCCGGATACCGAAACCGACGAACACGGCATACGGATTATCCGGCTGCCGGTGTGGCCGCTGATGAACGGCCGATTCCCGGTTTTAAAGCCCGGCAAGGCCTTCCGGGCGCTGGCAGCGCAGCTGTGGGCAACGCCCATTGATTTCTGCCTGATCAACACCCGCTTTTACATCAGCAGCCTGTATGCGGCCCGGCAGTGCAAAAAGCGGGGTATCCCCACCATTGTGGTGGATCATTCCACTGGCCATCTGCCCATGGGCAGTCCGCTGCTGAACGCGGCCGGGGCGTTTTATGAGCATCTGGCGGCCGCCTGGCTGAAGGCCTGCGGGCCCCGCTTCTTCGGCGTGAGCCGGGCGGTATGCCACTGGCTGGAGCACTTCGGCATTCATCCCGCCGGCCAGCTGTACAACGCGGTGGAGCCTTCCGAGGTTCGGGCGCTGGCCCACGCGCCGGACGCGGTGGACTGGCGGGCCCGGCTGGGCCTTCCGGCTGAGGAAAAGCTTGTGGTTTTTCTGGGCCGGGTGATCCCGGAAAAGGGCGTGGCCGAGCTGGTCGACGCTTTTTCTTCCGCCGGGCTTTCCGGGTGCAGCCTGGTGGTGGCCGGCGACGGCCCGTTGCTGCCCAGGCTGCGGGAAAACTGCCCGCCCGGCGTGCATCTGGCAGGGGCAGTGCCTTATGCCCAGGCCATGCAGCTGCTGGCCCAGGCCCAGCTGTACTGCCTGCCCACCTATTACGCCGAGGGATTTCCCACCACCTTTCTGGAAGCGGCTGCCTGTGGATGCCCCATTCTGACCACCCGCACCGGCGGAAGCGATGAGCTTCTGCCGGACGAAAGCTACGGCATCCAGCTGGACGAAGTGGACTCCACCTCCCTTGCTGCTGCCCTGAAATCCTGCCTGACGGACGATGCCTGGCGCTGCGAGGCTGCCCGGAAAACCGCTGCCCGGCTGGAGGAACACTTCACCTGGGACGCTGTGACCCGTGAGCTGCTGCGGCTTGCCGGCGCACAATAACCTGACTACAAAGGAATTATAACGTTATGTCCAAGCTATTGATCGTGATCCCTGCCTACAACGAGGAGGGCAACATCGTTCACGTGGTGAACGAGCTGGTGGCCCATTACCCCCAATACGATTACGTTGTGGTAAACGACGGCAGCCGCGACCACACTGCGGCGCTGTGCCGCCAGAACGGCTTCCGGCTGATCGACCTGCCGGTGAATCTGGGGCTGGCCGGCGCGTTCCAGACCGGGCTGCGCTACGCCGCCGAAAACGGCTACGACTGTGCCCTCCAGTTCGATGCAGACGGTCAACACAAGCCGGAATACATCCAGCCCATGCTGGATGAGCTGGAAAGCGGAGCCGATATTGTGATCGGCAGCCGGTTCCTCACGGTGAAAAAGCCCAAAAGCCTGCGCATGCTGGGCAGCTACCTGATCAGCTGGGCCATCCGCCTCACCACCGGCCAGGCCATCTGTGACCCCACCAGCGGCATGCGCATGTTTAACCGCCGCATGGTGGAGGAATTCGCCCTGAACCTGAACTACGGCCCCGAGCCGGACACCATCAGCTATCTGATCAAAAACGGCGCTGTGGTGCGGGAGATTCAGGTGCAGATGGGCGAACGGCTCACCGGCACCAGCTATCTGAATTTCACCCGTTCCATCCAGTACATGCTCAAGATGGGCCTTTCGATTTTACTGATCCAGTGGTTCCGCAAGCGGGAGCCCGTGAATAACTACTACCCGGAAAGGAGAAACTGAACGCCATGTCCCCACTGCTTCCCCTCGCGCTGCGCGCACTTTTGATTTGCGGCAGTCTGTGCACCACCCTGTTCATTCTTCGCCGGGTTCGCCAGGCAAAGGTGCAGATTGAAGATTCCATCTTCTGGCTGCTGTTTTCTGCCTGCCTTCTGTTTTTGAGCCTGTTCCCGGAGATCACCACCTGGGTGGCGCGCAAGTTCGGCTTTGTGAGCGAGATCAACGTGGTGTATCTTGCCATTATCTTCCTGTTGCTGATCAAGCAGTTCTATATGTCGGTACGGCTCAGCCAGATGGATTCCAAGCTGAAAAGCCTGGCTCAGAAGGTGGCTTTGAACGAGGAAAAAATCGAGCGGGGCAAGCTGGACCTGTGATCCGGGCAAGCTGGACCTGTGATCCGGTGCGCCGTTGTGTTTCTGAGTCGTTTATGGTATAATAAAATATAATATATATCAACCGACTGGAGGGTTTTTACAATGGCATATACCCCGAAACTGACCTACAAGGGCAAGCCTTTGGTCCGCTGCGGCAACGAAATCTACTACGGCAGCCTGGCTGATCCTTTTGTGATTTTTATGCAGATCCTCACCGAAAAGGAAGAACAGGGCATGAAGATGGCCGATAAGATCCATGTGATCCTCATGAGCACCGATTCTTCCAAGCCTCTGCCCGAGCGTGTGGTCAAGCAGAGCAGCAAGACCGGCCTGTATACCGCTCTGGAGATCGGCTCCATGTGGCTGGAGCGCGCTTTGAAGGAAGCGCCCGCCAAGAAGTGATCCCTGCTCCCGGGACCATATCAAAAGCAACGCGCGCTGTTCCGGGCTGGAACAGCGCGCTATTTTGTTGCCCCGCAGCCTGCCGGGGCATGGCTTCGTAAGAAAGGATGGATGCAGTAAGATGCCGTTTCCACATTTTCACCGGACAGCCGGGGGCGGTCAGGTGGATTTTTCCAGCCCCAATATCCGCCGCAGTGTTCTTGCCGTAACCGCTCCCATGCTGGTGGCGCAGCTTCTGAACCTTTTGTATAACATCGTGGATCGGATCTACATCGGCAAGATTCCCGGTCAGGGCACGCTGGCCCTTGCCGGACTGGGGCTGTGTTTCCCGGTGGTCACGCTGATCACCGCATTTTCCAATCTGTTCGGTGTGGGCGGTGCTCCGCTGTGTTCCATTGCCCGTGGCCAGAAGGATCTGAAAACCGCCCGGGCCATCATGGCCAATTCCTGGTTTATGCTGGTGGTATGCGGCGTTGTGCTTACGGTGCTTGGCATTGCACTGCACAAACCCCTGCTTTATCTGTTCGGCGCCAGCGACGATACCTATCCGGTGGCAGCGCAGTATATGACCATTTATCTGCTGGGCACGGTGTTTGTGATGATTTCGCTGGGGCTGAACCCCTACATCAACAGCCAGGGCTTTGCCCGCATCGGCATGCTCACAGTGCTGCTGGGTGCGGTGACCAATATTATTCTGGACCCCATTCTGATTTTCGGGCTGGGGCTGGGCGTACGGGGAGCAGCCATCGCCACCGTGTTTTCCCAGCTGCTTTCCGCCATCTGGGTAATGCGATTTCTCACTGGCCCAAAAGCGGAGCTGCGGCTGATTCTGCGCGGCTTTCGGCCGGATGGCCGACTGATCCGGCGTATCGTGGCGCTGGGCACCTCCACCTTTGTGATGTCCTTTACCGACAGCCTGGTTCAGGTGGTCTGCAACTCCACCCTGCGGGCCTACGGAGGGGATCTGTACATCAGCGTGATGACGGTGATCAACTCGGTGCGACAGATCGCCCAGACCCCTGCACTGGCCCTTTCGGACGGCGGTTCCCCGGTGATCAGCTACAACTACGGGGCCCGAATGGCCGGCCGGGTGCGCGCCGCAATCCGCTTCATGACGCAGCTGGGCTTCGGCTACACCCTGCTGATCTGGGCGCTGATCTCCCTGTTCCCCGCGGCTTTTATCCGGATCTTCAATCAGGATCCGGAGCTGCTGGCCGCTGCGGTGCCTGCGCTGCAGATCTACTTTTTCGGCTTCTTCATGATGGCCTTTCAGTTTTCCGGCCAGAGCGTGTTCAAATCGCTGAACAAGGCAAAACTGGCCATCTTCTTTTCCCTGCTGCGCAAGGCCATCATCGTGGTGCCCCTTACCCTGCTTCTGCCCCACGTGGCCGGTCTGGGCGTGAAGGGGGTATTTCTTGCCGAGCCTGTTTCCAACTTTGTGGGCGGCCTTGCCTGCTACATTACCATGCGGCTCACCGTGATGCCGGAGCTTTCCGCCATGGAGCGTGCCAAATCCGCCCGGTAAATGGCGTCTGTGCCGTTTTTTGCCTTTGAACGGAAGCCTTGCATTCCGAACAGGAAAATCGATTTTACAGCAAAAACGCCCTGCATCTGCAGGGCGTTTTCTTTGTCCGTAAAGGCAGCAAAAAGCGGCGGACGGCAAAAGCCATCCGCCGCTTTCTATTTGTTTGATCCGGCAATCAGAGGATTACTCGTTCTCCTCGGTGCAGTCGCCGCACTCGCAGTCCTCGCCGCACTCGCTGAATTCGATCTCGAACTCGGCGCCGCAGTTGCCGCAGCAGACCTGCTCGTTCAGCAGGATGTCCTCGTCCACAACGGTCACAGCGCCGCAGTTGGGGCAGGTCAGCTCGTACTCGGCTTCTACTTCCTCGTCCTCGTCGTCTTCCTCTTCGTCGTCCTCGTCCTCGTCGTCGCCGAACACGGCTTCTTCCAGGTCGTCCATATCCTCGTCCATGGCATCCAGCTCATCGTAGACCTGGTCCAGGTCGTCGTCCATATCGGCCACGGTGTCGCACAGATCCTCCAGCAGGTCGTACATGGCCTTCAGTACCTTGCCTTCCTTGCTGTCGCCGATCTCCAGACCCTCCATCAGGCCCTTCAGGTATGCAGCACGCTCTTTCAGTTCCATTGTTCATTCCTCCTTTGAAGAAGTATCAAACATTTTTATGACCACGCCCTCGCTGCCAAAAAACGGCGGCGCGGCGCTCACACTGGGTAAAATAAAACCCGGGCGGCGGCAAAGCCCCCGCCCAGGTGGATGCGATCAGGATGAAGCCTTATGATCAGGCGCGCTCCATGTACTCGCCGGTGCGGGTGTCCACACGGATCATGTCGCCCTCGTTGATGAACAGAGGCACGCGGATCTCGGCGCCGGTCTCCAGCTTGGCGGGCTTCAGGGTGTTGGTGGCGGTGTTGCCCTTGAAGCCGGGCTCGGTCTCGGTGACCTGCAGCACAACAAAGTTGGGAGCCTCCAGGCCGAACACGTTGCCCTTGTAGCTCAGGATCTTAACCATCTCGTTCTCCTTCACGAACTTGAAGGAATCGGACAGATCATGCTCGTTCAGGGGGATCTGCTCGTAGGTCTCGGTGTCCATGAAGTAGTACAGGCCGCCGTCCTCGTACAGGTACTGCATCTCACGGCGCTCGATGAAGGCGGTGGGGAACTTGTCGCTGGGGTTGTAGCTCTTCTCGGTCACGGCACCGGTGATCACGTTCTTGGTCTTGGTGCGCACGAAGGCAGCGCCCTTACCGGGCTTAACATGCTGGAACTCCACAACCTGGAGCACGTTGCCATTCTCTTCAAAAGTTACGCCATTGCGAAAATCGCCTGCAGAAATCATAAATGATCCTCCAATTAAAATTTATTCTGGCCCGGCCAAACCGGCCTTGCGCTGCCAGCGCCGCGACCTGGCTGCCTGCTGCTTTCAGAGCAGCGATGCGGCGCGGGCATTCACTGACATATCTGTTATTATTCTACCCCAGAAACGGCTATTTTTCAAGCCCTTTCTTGGCCTTTTCGGCCCGTGGGGCAGGCCTTCGGGCTCACTTGCCCAGGCTCTGGTAATACCGCTTCATGGTGGCTGCGTCCTCGGCCTGCGTGCCGGCGGATTCACAGATGATCACCGGCGAAAGCCCCCGCTCGTAGCACAGCTCCAGCAGCGGCTCGAAGTCCGGCCCGTAGACGGTGTCTGCGAAGGTCAGGTGCTGCTTTTCGCCGCCGGTGGTGTATTCGATCTTGCTGAAGTGCACATGGAAGCGGCTGGCCCGCCCGTCCCCCAGCACCTCGCCCATCCGATCCAGAATGGCGGCATAGTCCTGTTTGGTTTTGATGGAGCCCTGATCCCGGGCATTCAGATGGCCGAAGTCGATGCAGGGGGTGATGCGCTTGTCCACCCTGCACAGGGCCAGAACCTCGTCCAGCGTGCCCAGCTGGCCCACCTTGCCCATGGTCTCGGGGCAGAGCACGATGTCAGAGAAACCGGCCTCGTCCACCGCCGCCACAATGCGGTGCATGGTGTCCAGCGCCTTTTCCAGCGCGGCTTCCCGGCTCTGTTTGCCGCAGCTGCCGGAGTGGAAGATCACCCGCTGGCCGCCCAGCGCCCGGATGGCTGCCGCGCTCTGCAAAATGTAATCCACACTGTTCAGGCGCTTTTCCTCTTCCAGGCTGCTCATGGAGATGTAGTAAGGCGCGTGCAGGCTGAAATAGATGCCGTGCACCGCCGCCTGAGCGCGGATCTTGGAGGCAAGCTCCTCCTTGATGCGCACGCCCCGGCCGCACTGGTACTCAAAGGCGTCCAGGCCCATTTTCGCGGTGTATTCCGGCACCTGCACGCTGTTTTTATATCCCTGCTCGGCAAAGCTCTGGCTGGTGCCGGCGGTTCCGAATAAGATGCTCACAGAAGCTTCCCTCCCTTTTTGAAATAGCGGGCCAGAAAGGGCTTTTCCAGCCGGCGCTTGAAACGGATTCCCTTTTTGAAATCCTCATACATGGGCTGCACCACCAGCGCCGGAATGCCATACAGCGCACCGGCCAGCCGGTCGGTGAACAGCTGGTCGCCCACAATGGCCATCTGGCCTTTAGGTACTCCGAACTTTTTGCGGGCCCGGGCCAGACCGAAGGTGAGCGGCTTGCAGCTCATGGCCACATAATCCAGCCCGATGGCCTGCGCAAAGGGGCGCACCCGTTCCTCGTTATTATTGCTGGCAATGGCCAGCTGAATGCCCGCTGCCCGCATCCGGTCCAGCCAGTCGCGGATGGCCGGGGGCAGCTGCTGGCTGTCGTGGCCGGTGAGGGTGTTGTCCACATCCAGCACCAGGGCGGTGATGCCCTTGCCCTTCAAAAATTCCGGCGTGATGGCCGCTGCGCCGGAAAAGAGATACTCCGGTGTGATGAACATAGTGCTTCTCCCATAAAAGCGGGGCGTTGGCCCCGGAAAAATCGATAAAAAATGAGCGGGCCCCCAAGGGGACCCGCTCAGGCGTTTGCACGCATTTCAGCCATTGTTCCGGCTAACCGCAATTACTTAAACTTGCGCTTGCGGGCAGCTTCGGACTTCTTCTTGCGGCGCACAGAGGGCTTCTCGTAAGCTTCACGCTTGCGAACCTCGGCAAGCACACCGCTGCGGGCGCAAGAACGCTTAAAACGACGCAGCGCGCTCTCCAGCGACTCGTTGTCCTTGACACGAATTTCCGACATCTATTTTTCCCTCCCTTGGACCTGAGGCAGGAGTTTCGTTGCATATCCCCCAAAATAGGGTATTCAACATATCGATTATACTATGCCACAGTTGGTTCTGTCAACTAAAATCTTGTGTATTTTCAAAACTTTCTTTGGTTGAGGACCGGAACCCGATCCCCAACCGCAGAATGTCAACAGCATTGCTTATTTGACCACCAGGTTGACCAGCTTGCCGGGCACGGCAATCTCCTTCACGATGGTTTTTCTCTCCAGCAGAGCGGCCACGGAAGCGTCCGCCTTCACGGCAGCCAGGGTGGCGTCCTTATCCAGGCCGGAGGCCAGGTTCAGGCGGGCCTTGGGCTTGCCGTTCAGCTGCACCAGCACCTCCACGGTGCTCTCCACACACTTTGCCTCGTCGTAGGCAGGCCACTGGGCGTGAGCGATCTGGCCCTCAAAGCCCTGCTGCTGCCACATCTCCTCGGTGATGTGGGGAGCGAAGGGGTTGACCAGAATCAGCAGGGTGCGCAGCTCGTCCCTGGTGGCGCCGCCGGCGGCGTACAGGTCGTTCAGCAGGCTCATCATGGAGGCGATGGCGGTGTTGTGCTTGAGCACCTCGATGTCGTCGCCCACCTTCTTGATGGTCTTGTGGAAGGCGGTCTCCAGCTCGGGGCGGTAGCCCTCGCCGGGAACGATCATCTCGCCCAGACCCCACAGACGATCCAGGAAACGCTTGCAGCCCTTGATGCCCTTGGTGGACCAGGGAGCGGCCTTCTCGAAGTCGCCGATGAACATCTCGTACAGGCGCAGAGTGTCGGCGCCGTACTCGTTCACCACATCGTCCGGATTAATCACGTTGCCGCGGCTCTTGGACATCTTCTCACCGTTCTCGCCCAGAATCATGCCGTGGCTGGTACGCTTCTTGTAGGGCTCCTTGGTGGGCACCACGCCGATGTCGTACAGGAACTTGTGCCAGAAACGGCTGTACAGCAGGTGCAGAGTGGTGTGCTCCATGCCGCCGTTGTACCAGTCCACAGGACCCCAGTATTCCACGGCTTCCTTGCTCACGGGAGCGGTGTCGCAGTGGGGATCCATGTAGCGCAGGAAGTACCAGGAGGAACCGGCCCACTGGGGCATGGTGTCGGTCTCGCGCTTGGCGGGGCCGCCGCAGCAGGGGCAGGTGGTGTTGACCCATTCGGTGTGGCGGGCCAGCGGGCTCTCGCCGCCCTCGCCGGGCTCGAAGTCGCTGATCTCGGGCAGCTTCAGGGGCAGCTCGCTCTCGGGGATGGGCTGCCAGCCGCACTTCTCACAGTAGACCATGGGGATGGGCTCGCCCCAGTAACGCTGACGGCTGAACACCCAGTCGCGCAGCTTGAAGTTGACCTTGGCGTGCCCCTTGCCCTCGCTCTCCAGCCACTGGATCATCTTTTTCTTGGCTTCTTCCACGCTCAGGCCATCCAGGAAACCGCTGTTCACCAGCGTGCCGGTGGCAACGTCGGTGAAGGCTTCCTTGTCCAGATGGCTCTCGCCCTCGCCCTTGACCACCTCAACGATGGGCAGATCGAACACCTTGGCAAACTCGTAGTCGCGGGTGTCGTGGGCGGGCACGGCCATGATGGCGCCGGTGCCGTAGGTAGCCAGCACATAGTCGGAGATGAAGATGGGAATCTCCTTGCCGTTCACCGGGTTGATGCCCATCACGCCCTCCAGCTTCACGCCGGTCTTTTCCTTGTTCAGCTCGGTGCGCTCGAAGTCGCTCTTGCGGGCGGCCTCAGCCTGATAGGCGCGCACGGCGTCAGCGTTCCGGATGGTGCCGTTCTCCAGCCACTGGTTCACCAGCGCATGCTCGGGGCTGACCACCATGTAGGTGGCGCCGAACAGGGTGTCGCAGCGGGTGGTGTAAACGGTCAGGGTATCGCCGGTGGTGGTGGTGAAGTTCACCTCGGCACCGGTGGAGCGGCCGATCCAGTTCTTCTGCTGGGTGGCCACACGCTCGATGTAATCCAGGCCGTCCAGATCGTCGATCAGGCGGTCAGCATACTCGGTGATCTTCAGCATCCACTGGCTCTTCACCTTGTGAACCACTTCGCCGCCGCAGCGCTCGCAGCAGCCGTTCACGACCTCTTCGTTGGCCAGCACCACCTTGCAGCTGGTGCACCAGTTCACGCTCATTTCCTTTTTATAGGCCAGACCGTGCTTGTACAGCTGCAGGAAGATCCACTGGGTCCACTTGTAGTAGCTGGGATCGGTGGTGTTGATCTCACGGTCCCAGTCGAAGGACAGGCCCAGCGCCTGCAGCTGGCTCTTGAAGCGGGCCACGTTGTTTTTGGTCACGATCTCGGGGTGGATGTGGTTCTTCATGGCGAAGTTCTCGGTGGGCAGACCGAAGGCATCCCAGCCCATGGGGTACAGCACATTGTAGCCGGCCAGACGCTTCTTGCGGGCCACAATGTCCAGCGCGGTGTAGCTGCGGGGATGGCCCACATGCAGGCCCTGACCGCTGGGATACGGGAACTCAACCAGAGCATAGAACTTGGGTTTTGTGTGGTCGATCTTGGCGGCGAAGGTCTTTTCGTCCGCCCAGACTTTCTGCCATTTCTTTTCAATGGCCTTGAAATCGTATTTCACCTTTATCAACTCCAACCAAAATTTGAGCGATTTGCCCCTTTGGCAACACCGCACCATTCACGGCGAAGGCCACCTGGAATTGTGTGCTGCTGCCCTTTAAAATAAAACGGCGACAGCCAGTTTTCCACCGCAGGCTTCTCCCGCTGTGGAAAACTGGCTTTTGACCGCCCGACCCCCGAAGGCGCCGGGCGGCGTTCCGTTTGATTTATTCGTTTGCGCCGCCCTCGGCGGGTGCGTCGAACTGGATGTCGCACTCCTCGGCATCCGCCCACAGGTGCTCCAGATCATAGAACTCGCGGGCCTGAGGATAGAACACATGCACGATCACGGTGCCGTAGTCCAGCAGAATCCAGTTCTTGGCGTCGTAGCCTTCGGTGCGCAGAGCCTTCACGCCCTGCTGCTCCAGCTGGAACTCCACTTCCTCGGCCAGGCTCTTCACATGAGTGGTGGAGGTACCGTTGGCGATTACAAAGTAATCGGTGAGCACGGTCAGATCCCGCACCTTCAGCACCTTCACATTCGCGGCTTTTTTGGTATCCAGCACTTTTGCGATGCTGGTCGCAAGCTGCAAGCTTTCCATTCTTGTTTGATTCTCTCCTTTCAGCTCCCCTCTCGGGAGCGGTGGATGGGTTGGTTATCGGGTTGGATCAGCCCGCCTCAGAGGTGGAACCGCCCTCGGCCTCGGTATCCAGCTGACCCATGTACTGCACATTGGGGTCGGTGGAGGAACCGGCGGTGGCCAGAGTGGGCACGTTCAGGCTGTCCACAGGGGTGGTATAGCTGAGGAAGTAGGTATTGATCAGATCCAGCGTCTTTGTGGTGTCGCACACCTGAATGGACTGACCGTTGTAGCGCTCGGCCGCACTGTAGGTGGGCACCTTGCACATCATGATGTTGGCGCTGTCCACCTGCAAGAAGCTCACGCCCAGGCTTACCAGCGTATCACCGGGGATGTCGGTGGTGATATACTTCAGGGCCACGGGGGTCAGCTTGGCCAGATCCCATACCGTAGCGGTGCGGATGCGGTTGAACAGGCCCTGATAGAAGTAACGCTGCATGTCCAGCCGGGCGATGTCGCCCTGGGCATAGCCATCACCGTGACGGTTACGCACCAGGAACTCCACCGAAGCGCCATCCAGGTTATGGGTGCCGGCAGGCAGCCAGCTGCCCTTGCCGTCGGCCACCTCCTGCGGCAGGTAGACCTCGATGCCGCCGAACAGATCCACAATCTCCTTCAGGGACTGCATGTCGATGGTCACATAGTAGTCGATGGGCAGCTTGTACTGCTCGGTGATCAGCTTGGCCAGATCGGTGATGCCGCCCTCGTTGCGCAGGGCAACCGCGTTGATCTTACCGGTTTTGCCGGTGCTGTATTCCTCGCCCGCGTAGGTATCGCGGGGGATCTGCAGCATGTTGATCTTCTTTTCCTTCACGTTGAAGTTCACATACATGATCATATCGGTCATGCCGTCGTTGGAGGTGGGATCGTTGGAATAGGCACGGCCCTCCTCGTAGTCGATGCCGCAGACCAGAATGTTCACCACATCGCCCTTGAATTCGCTGGGGGTATTGATCAGCTCGCTGATGGTGGGGGCGCCGCCGTCGGGGCTGATGCTGTGCACCACCCACTGATACAGGCCGAACAGGCCCACACAGACCACGGCCACCAGCGTCAGCAGGCTGATGAGGGCGATTTTCAGCGGGCTCTTTTTCTTCTTCGGGCGGCGGCGAGGCTGGCCGCGATGGGCCGCCGGCTGGGCCTTCCTCTGGGGCTGATCCTGCCGCGGAGGCTGAGCCTGACGGCGAGGCTGCTCGCTGGCATGGTAGACCGTGCGCTGCTGGCCAGAACCGGAAGCGGGCGAACCGCCGCGGTTGATCCGGCGGCCGGTGGAGCCGCTGGGCGTGGACGAACGGCCCGAAGCGGAGCCGGTGTTCAGTTTACGGGGCTGTTTGGGTTCATTCATGGGTATCCTCCCTGGTTTGCATGCCGCGCTTCAGGTCCTCCAGGGCCTCGAGCGACAAGGGGTCGATGGATTTGCCGCATTCCTTCATCCATCCGATGTTCTTCTCCACGGCCGTGCAGACGGCCTTGTCCAGATCCTCCTCGGCAAGCCTGCGCAGCTCGTACACCTCCGGATAGTCCCGCTCGGCGCTGATCATATCGCTCAGATAGATGATCTTGTCCAGCTTGGACATACCAGCCTTGCCGGTGGTATGGCAGCGAATGGCGCTGACAATCTCCGGGTCGGTGACGCCCCATTCCGTCTGGGCCAGAATGGCGGCACAGATGCCGTGCCAGACCGGCGGGGGGCTTTTTTCGGCATTTTGTGCCATTATAGCATTGTTTTGCAGGATCTGCAACAATTCCTCCCGGCTGCGTTCCTTCACCGCATCGTGCAAAAGGGCGGCCAGCTCGGCCTTGTCCGGGTCGGCCCCGTACTTTTCGGCCAGATGCACCGCCGCGTCCCGCACGTTCATGGTGTGGGTGTAGCGCTTTTTGGAAAGGCACTCCTTTACCATCTTCTGCGCTTCTTTTGCGTTCATGGTCCTCAGCTCTTTTCGTATAAATGATACTGTTTGCAGATGTGCTGCACCAGAGGAGGCAGCGCATCCATGCCCAGCTTCCCGGCGCGCACATCGCTGGAGGCTGCCTGCAGAACCGGGGCATGGGCGAAGATCACCCGGCCCCCCGCCGCTTCCAGTGTGCGGGCCGCGGCCGCAAGATCCGCGTCGTCGCCATTGTAGCGGCTTTGCACCACAAGGGTGGTTTTTTCCAGCAGGCTCTGCCATTCCCTCCACTGGGTGAAGGTGGTGAGCATATCGCTGCCCACGCTGAGAAAGATCTCGGCGCCGGGGTAGCGCTCCTCCAGCATCCGCACCGTGTCGATGGTGTAGTTTCTGCCGCCGCGGCCGATCTCCCAGTCCGAGACGGTGAGATCCGGGTGCAGCGGCACAAAGCACTGGCACATGGTCAGCCGCAGGCTGGCCGGCGTGGCGCTGGCCGCCTTGTGGGGCGGAATGCCCGCGGGCATGACCACCACCTTATCCGGCTGCACCGCGTCGATGGCGCTCTGCAACAGGCGTATATGGCCCTTGTGGGGCGGATCAAAGGTCCCCCCGAACAAAAGCAGTTTCATCGCGCCACTCCCCCAGTGTGCCCGGCCATGTAACAAAACAACGAATTTTGCCGGGCAGATATTTCAAATAAGTTACAAACAAATTGTAAACGATCTGTTTTCAGGCCACGTTGCCGGATCTCAGCGGGCGGCTTTCAGGATATCCTCAAACTTGGACTCCTTCTTTTTCTTCAGGAACAGCACGAACTTGGAGCCGATAACCTGCACCACGTCGGCGCCGGTGGCCTCGGCCAGAATGGCGGCGGCCTCCTTGGCGTTGTACATGCTGGTCTCCAGCACCTTCATCTTGATCAGCTCCCGGGCAGCCAGGCAATCGGCGGTGGACTTGATGAGCGTTTCGTCGATCTCGCCCTTGCCGACCTGAAAGACCGGATCGAGGGTGTTGGCGGCGGCGCGCAGCGCGGCGCGTTGTTTACTGGTGAGCATAGTATTCTCCTTATATTACAGTTTCAATTGGGTTTGGCTCAGCCCTCGTTCAGGAAGGCGGCCAGATTTTTGTCCAGCAGGGCCATGGCCTTGCCCCGGTGGCTGATGGCGTCCTTTTCAATGGCCTCCAGCTGGGCGTAGGTGCGGCCCTCGGTGTTGGGGCGCACGCCGCCCTCGGCAAGGCCTACCTCGTCGGGCACGAACAGAGGGTCGTAGCCGAAGCCGTTGGTGCCCCGGCGCTCGAAGATCACCCGGCCCGGGCACTCGCCCAGGTAGGTGACGTAGCGGCCCTCGGGCAGGTAAAAGCAGACGGCGGACACGAACTTTGCCGCCCGTTTGCCCTCCTCCACCCCGGCCAGCTCGGCCAGAAGCTTGTCGTTGTTGGCCTCGTCGTCGCCGTGGCGGCCGCAGTAGCGGGCGCTGTAAACGCCGGGCGCACCGCCCAGGGCATCCACCATCAGGCCGGAATCGTCGGCCAGAGTGGGCAGGCCGCTGGCCTCGCAGATGGCCTTTGCCTTGATGAGGGCGTTTTCCGCAAAGGTGGTGCCGGTCTCTTCCGGCTCCAGCGTGATGCCCAGTTCCTTCTGGCTTTTTACCTCGTGGCCCTGAGCTTCCAGAATGCGGCGGATTTCTTTCAATTTACCGGCATTGCCGGTGGCTGCGCAGATGAGCATTGGAATCTGTCTCCTTCGGATCAGTTTTCGGCAAACAGTGCGTCGGCAAAATCGTGGGGAGAGAACTCCATCAGGTCGTCCACGCCCTCGCCCACGCCCACAAAGCGCACCGGCAGACCCAGCTTCTGCTTCACGCTGATCACCGCGCCGCCCTTGGCGGTGCCGTCCAGCTTGGTGAGCACGATGCCGGTGGCACCGGCGGCGCTGATGAACTGGGAGGCCTGATTGATGGCGTTCTGGCCGGTGATGGCGTCCAGCACCAGCAGGGTCTCCACGCTGGCGGTCTCGCAGGCCTTGTGCACGCTGCGGCTGATCTTGCCCAGCTCGTTCATCAGGTTCTGCTTGTTGTGCAGGCGGCCGGCGGTATCGCAGATCACGATGTCGTAGCCCCGGGCGGCGGCGGACTGCACCGCGTCAAACACCACGGCAGCCGGGTCTGCGCCCTCGCTGTGGCGCACCACGGGTACATCCACCCGGTCGGCCCAGATGCACAGCTGCTCGGCAGCGGCGGCACGGAAGGTATCGCCCGCGGCCAGCATCACCCGCTTGCCCTGATCCTTATAGAGCTTGGCCAGCTTGGCAATGCTGGTGGTCTTGCCCACGCCGTTCACGCCGATCATCAGGATCACGGCGGGCTTGCCGCTCATATCCATGGGCTCGTCGGCCACCAGCTCGCCGGTGATGATGTCCTTCAGGGCGGCCAGTGCGTCGGAAGCGGTTTTGATGTGGTCCTTGCGCACCCGGGTGCGCAGCTCCTCCACCAGCCGCACCGCCTCGTCGGCGCCGGTGTCGGCCAGGATCAGCTGCTCCTCCAGGTCCTCGTACATATGGTCGTCGATTTCGCCCGCGTTGAGCATGTCCAGAATGCCGGCAAAGAAGCCCTTGCGGGTCTTGGCCAGGCCTTCATCCAGCTTTTTCTTCCGGCTGAAAAGTCCCATAATGTCTCCCCTCGTTTCCTTTGATTGCCCGCCGGGAAGCGGGCCGGTTCTCTTCTTTTATATCACGAAACCAGCGTCGCGTCCACCTGTTCCAGATCCAGACGCAGCAGTTTGGACACACCGTCCTCCTGCATGGTCACGCCATAGAGCACGTCGGCGGCCTCCATGGTGCCGCGGCGGTGGGTGATCACGATGAACTGGGTGTGGTCGGTAATGCGGCGCAGATACTGGGCGTAGCGGGCCACGTTCACATCATCCAGCGCGGCTTCGATCTCATCCAGAATGCAGAAGGGGGCCGGGTTCACCGCCAGAATGGCGAAGTAGATGCTGATGGCCACCAGCGCCTGCTCGCCGCCGGACAGCGCGGCCAGATTCTTGATGACCTTGCCCGGGGGCGAAACCTGAATTTCGATGCCGCTTTCCAGCACGTTCAATTCGTCATCCAGCTTGAGGGTGGCGGTGCCGCCGCCGAACAGCTCGGTGAAGATGCGGCCGAAGTTCCGGTTGATCTCCGCAAAGCTGCGGCTGAAGATGTCCCGCATTTCGGCGGACAGCTCCCCGATCATCCTCGTCAGCTCGGCGCGGCTCTTCTCCACGTCCTGCACCTGATTCTTTAAGAAGGTGTAGCGCTCGCTCACCTCTTTGTATTCCTCAATAGCGCCCACGTTCACGTTGCCCAATGCCCGGATGCGGCCTCTTGTTTCGGCCACAAGGCGGCGCAGCTCGGCGGCGCTTTCAAAGGGCACACACAGCGGCTGAGCGTCGCTCATGGTCAGCTGGTATTCCTCCCACAGCTTGGCGATCAGCTCGTCGTACTCCTTTTCGGCGGCAGCCTTGCGCTCGTTCAGGCGGGCCATCTCCTGGCTCATCTTTTCCCGCTCGTCGCTCACCGCACGCTGGCGCTGGCTCTCGCGGCTGATGCTGCCTTCCTTCTGCATCCGCTCCTCGGCGGCCTTGCGGATGGCTTCCTCCGCCTCGCGGATGCGGCCGGCGCTCTTTTCCTTTTCCTCCTGAATGGCGCGGATGCTCTGCTCGTGCTCCTCGTTGGCCTTTTTCAGGCGGTCGATGTTCTCCCGCAGGGCCAGCTCCCGCTGGCCGCTCTCGCCGTGGCGGCTTTCCAGATCCCGGATGGAGGCCTCGTGCAGGCTCACATCCTTCTCCGCCGCCAGACGGGCCAGACGGGTCTCGCTCAATTCGTCGGACAGGCGGGCCCGGGTGGCCAAAAAGCTGTCGTCGCTGCCGGCCAGCTCGGTCAGCTCGGCCTCCAGCGCGGCGATCTGCTCGCCCAGCCGGGCCTCCTCGGCCCTGGCATCCTCCAGCTCCTTGCGGCTCTGGCGGATGGTCTCGTTCAGCTGCTCGCACTCGGCGGCACGCAGCTGGGCGGCGGCCTGCGCCTGGCTGATGGCCGCTTCGATGCGGCGCAGCTCGCCCTCGGCGCGAATTTTATCGCCGCCCGCGGTGATGGCCTCGCTGGACGCAGCGGTCAGCTGGGCGTTCAGGGACTCCACCTCGGCCTTGAGCTTGTCCGCCGCGGCCTGGGCCTGGCCCTGCCGGTTCTGCAAAGAGCCGATCTTTTTGCGCAGATCCTCGATCTCCTGCCGGCGGCTGAACAGGCCGGCGGACTGGCTCACGCTGCCGCCGGTGAAGGAACCGCCCGCGTTGATGACCTGACCGTCGGCGGTGACGATCCGGTTGCGGTAGTCCAGCGCACGGGCGACCCGGCTGGCCTCCTCGATCTCGTCCACCACGATGATGCGGCCAAGAAGATTGGCCACGATGTTGTTGTATTTGGGGTCGTATTCCACCAGACTGGACGCCACCCGGGCGCTGCCGGAAAGGCGGGATGCGTCGAAGTGGCTGCCCTTCACGGTGTCCAGCGGCAGGAAGGTTGCCCGGCCCGCCCGCTCGTTGCGCAGGAAAGCCATGGCGGCCTTGGCAGCGGTCTCGCCGTCCACCACGATGTTCTGCAGCGCGAAGCCCAGGGCGGTCTCGATGGCCACCTCGTAGCCCGGCTGCACCGTGAGGATGCTGCTTACCGGGCCGATGATGCCCCGCAGCCGGTGGTTCTGGGCGGCGCGCATCACGGTCTTTACGCTGTGCTGGTAGCCGTTCATGTTCCGTTCCAGATCGGTCAGCAGCTGCAGCCGCTGAGTAGAGGCCTCCAGCTGGCGGTTCAGCTGGGCGGCTGCGCCGTCCGCCTCCTCCAGCTGCTTTTGCCGGCTGGACAGCTTCAGGCTCAGACCCTGCTTGATGTTTTCCAGCCGGGTCAGGCTTTCGTCCAGCTTGTTCAGGTAGGTTCTGGTGTCGGCCAGCTCGCCCTCCAGCTCCTCCAGCCCCTGACCGGAAGCCGGCTCATTCTGTAAGGCTTCCAGCCGCTGGGCGGCAGTGGCGGCGGTGCTTTCGCAGCCGGCGGCCCGCACCTTCTCGGCGGTCTGGCACTCGGTCAGCTCGGCCAGCACCCCGGTCACCTGCCCCCGGCGCTCGCCGGTGGCGGCGTTTTCCGCCTGAATGCGCCGGAGCATCTCCTCCTTTTCCCGGATCTGCCCGTCCAGCTGTTCAATATGTTTCCGAATGTTCTCAATGCCCGCCCGGTGCTCCTGCATCTGGGCGGCAAAGCTCTCGCGCCCGGCCCCGCTCTCTTCCAGCTGGCGGGAAAGATCGGCCATGGTCTCGGTGTTGTGGCGGATGTCGTTGTGCAGCACGGCGATGCGGCTGTCGCTGCCCGCCACCTCCTCGGTGATGGTGCGGATCTCGCCGTTCAGCCGGTCCACCTCCATGGTGAGCCGGTTCATCTCGGCCCGGATGCCCTCGGTGGCGGCGTCGATGGCCTCGATCTCGGCGGTCATCCGGTCGTAGTCCGCCTGGGCGGTCTCGTAGCGGCGCTGCTGGCCGCGCACGGTCTCTTTGGCGGTTTTCACGCTGTCCACCCAGAGGGTGACCTCCAGCTCCTTGCGGCGGGCGGAAAGCTCCAGAAACTGCTGGGCCTTGGCGCTTTCCTTTTCCAGCGGGCCCACCCGGCTTTCCAGCTCGTCCAGAATGTCGTGCAGGCGCTCCAGATTGTCCTCGGCGCTGGCCAGACGGCGCTCGGCCTCGTTTTTCCGGTAGCGGTAGCGGGCGATGCCGCTGGCTTCCTCAAAGATTTCCCGGCGCTCGGCGCTTTTGGCGCCCACAATCTCGGCAATACGGCCCTGCCCGATGATGGAGTAGCCGTCCCGGCCGAGGCCGGTGTCCAGAAAGAGCTCGTAGATGTCCTTCAGGCGCACGTTCTGGCCGTTGATGGAATACTCGCTTTCGCCGCTGCGGTAATACTTGCGGCCGATGACCACCTCGTCGGCGTTCACGTCGATGCGGCGGTCGGAGTTGTCCACCGTCAGGTTCACGCTGGCAAAGCCCATGGCGCCACGGCTCTGGGTGCCGCCGAAGATCACGTCCTCCATCTTGCCCGCGCCGCGCAGCTGGCGGCTGCTGGTTTCGCCCAGCACCCAGCGGATGGCGTCGGAGATGTTGCTCTTGCCGGAACCGTTCGGCCCCACCACCGCGGTGATGCCCCGGTCAATGGGGATCTTGATGCGGTCCGGGAAGCTTTTGAAGCCCTGTATCTCTAGTTCCTTTAATACCATAAATCCTCCCTGGGATCATTGGGATGTGCTCCGGCAGGAGAAAGCCGCGCAGCAAGCCTTGGCTGTGCTGTTTTCTCGTGCCGGGCAAAACGGGTGCGGCGCCGGGTGTTCCGTGCCGCACCGGCCCGATTCAGTCCACCAGGCCCATCAGGCGCAGGGCCTCCTTGGCGGCAGCCTGCTCGGCGGCCTTTTTGCTGTGACCCACGCCCCGGCCAATCAGGTTGGAGTTCAGGTACACGGCCATGGAGAACCGCTTGTCGTGATCCGGGCCGTCCTCGCCCTCCAGCTCGTAGCGCAGCCGCTCCTCCGGGTTCTGCTGGATGACCTCCTGCAGCTGGGTCTTGTAGTCCGCCTCGGCGGTCTTGCCCTCGGTGATGAAGGGCAGGATGAAGGCGCGGGCCACCTCGATGCCGCCGTCCAGATAAAGGGCAGCGATGAGGGCCTCGAAGGCGTCGCTCACCACGCTGGGGCGGTGGCGGCCGCCGCCCCGCTCCTCGCCCTTGCCCAGGCGCAGATAGCTGCCCAGGTCGATTTCCTTGGCGAACTCGTACAAGGCGCTCTCGCACACAAGGCTGGCCCGGGCACGGGTCAGTTCGCCTTCCGGCCGATCCTTCCACTGGTGGAACAGATGATCCGCCACCACGATGGACAAAACGCTGTCGCCCAGAAACTCCAGCCGCTCGTTGTGATGGATGGGGGTTTTGCTTTCATTGGCGAAGCTGGTGTGGGTGAGGGCGGTCTCCAGCAGGGTGGGGTCCTTAAAGGTATAGCCGATGATGTTTTCCAACTGATGCATGTTGTTACGCTTCTTTCTCTTCGCTGATCAGGTTGCGGGCCATCACGCCGCACAGATCGTTCTCCACGCAGAGCTTTGCCTGCCGGATGGCCTGATGGATGGCCCGTGCATTGGAGGAACCGTGGGCTTTGATGACCGGCTTTGCCGCGCCCAGGAAGGGGGCTCCGCCGTATTCGTCGGCGTCCATGCCCTTTTTGAAGTCGGCCACGCCGCCCTTCAGCAGCAGGTAAGCCAGCGCGCCCTTGACGCCGCTCTTGAACAGGCCCTTCAGCTTTGCGCCGAAGAACTTGGCCAGGCCCTCGGTGAGCTTCAGGATCACATTGCCGGTGAAGCCGTCGGCCACCACCACGTCGGCCACGCCGGCGGGGATGTCCCGGGGTTCCACGTTGCCCACAAAGTTGATGCGGCTGTTGGCCTTCAGCAGGGCGTGGGCCTCCACATAGGTGGGGGTGCCCTTGGACTCCTCGGCGCCGTTGTTCACCAGAGCCACGCGGGGATTTTTCACGCCCATGACCTGCTCCATGTAAACGCTGCCCATCACGCCGAAGGCCTCCAGCATGGAGGGGCGGCATTCCACGTTGGCACCGGAATCCAGCAGCATGAAGGGGGTCTTGCCGGGAATGATGGTGGCCAGCGCCGGGCGCTTGACGCTCTTCACGGTGCGCACGATCAGGCTGGTGCCCACATGCAGCGCGCCGGTGGAGCCGGCGGAAACAAAGGCGTCGCCCTTGCCCTCGGCCAGCAGCTTCAGGCCCACCACCATGCTGGAGTCCTTTTTGGTGCGCACGGCCTTGGCAGGCTCGTCGCACATTTCAATAACCTCGGTGGTGTTCACGATCTCGATGTGATCCAGCTTCAGGTTGTTTTCCTTTGCGCATGCGGTGATCTTCTCGGCATCGCCCACGGCGATGATCTCCACCTCCGGCCAGAAGTTGGCCACCGCTGCGGCCGCACCCTTGATGATCTCGGCGGGGGCATTGTCGCCGCCCATTGCGTCCAGAATGATTTTCATTGCTCGCACACCCTTTCCATGCTGTTTTGTTCGGTTTGTTATTTATCGGGTCTCTTCGGCCCACTGCTCCATGGCGGCAACCGCCCGGTTGGCAATGGCCAGATACCGCTCCCGCTTATCCCGGATATGCTCCTCCAGCGGGGGCAGGATGCCCATGTTTGCACCCATGGGCTGGAAATTCTTGTTCTCGGTGGTGATGTAGCGCACCAGCTGGCCCAGCATGGTCTCGGCGGGCAGCTCGGGCAGCTGGCGTTCGTTCAATGCCGCCAGAATACTGAGGGCGGCCAGCAGGCCGCAGGCGGCGCTTTCCATGTAGCCCTCGAAGCCGGTGATCTGACCTGCAAAATACACCATGGGGTGCTTTTTCAGGTTCAGGCTCCGGCTCAGCAGGTGGGGGCTGTTCAGGAAGGTGTTCCGGTGCATTACGCCGTAGCGCACGAACTCGGCGTTTTCCAGACCGGGGATCATGGAGAACACCCGCTTCTGCTCGCCGAATTTCAGGTTGGTCTGGAAGCCCACGATGTTATAGAGGGTTCCGCCCGCGTTCTCCCGCCGCAGCTGCACGTTGGCCCAGGGCCGGTGGCCGGTGCGGGGGTCGGTGAGGCCCACCGGGCGCAGCGGCCCGAAGCGCATGGTATCCGCACCGCGGCCCGCCATCACCTCGATGGGCATGCAGCCTTCGTAAACGGTGAGCTTGCCGTCGAACTCGTGCAGAGGGGCCCGCTCGGCGCTGACCAGCGCCGCGTGGAAGGCCTCGTACTCCTCCTTATTAAAGGGGCAGTTCAGATAGTCCGCGTCGCCCCGGCCATAGCGGCTGGCGGCGAACACCTTGTTCATGTCCAGACTTTCGGCGGTGACGATGGGGGCCGCCGCATCGTAGAAGCTCAGCTTGTCGCCCCCGGTCAGCCGGGTGATCTCGTCGGCCAGAGCGCCCTCGGTGAGGGGGCCGGTGGCCACCAGCGTGAGCCGGTTCTCGTCAATGGCGGTGACCTCGCCGGTGTGCAGGGTGATGTTCGGCTGGCTCTTCACCATTTCGGTGACCGCGGCGCTGAAGGCGTCCCGGTCCACGGCCAGCGCGCCGCCTGCTGCCACCCGGGTGGCCTCGGCGGCTTTCAGCAGATGGCTGCCCAGCAGCTTCATCTCGGCCTTGAGCAGGCCGGAGGCAGAATCCAGACGGTCGGCCTTCAGGCTGTTGGAGCAGACCAGCTCGGCAAAGCCCTCGCTCTTGTGGGCGGGGCTGAACTTGACCGGCTTCTGCTCGTACAGATCCACCTGCACGCCCTGCTCGGCCAGCCAGAGGGCGGCCTCGCAGCCCGCAAGGCCCGCCCCTAAAATCGTTACTCGTTTTTCCATAATTCTCCGTTACTGTTTGTTCACCTGAGTCTCAAAGCCGCAGCCTTCCTTTGCGCAGTACAGGCGGCTGCCCTTCTTGAACAGGGTCGCGCTGCACTTTTCGCAGGTCTGGGCCACCGGCTCATCCCAGGTCATAAAGTCGCAGTTGGGGTAGTTCTCGCAGCCGTAGTACACACGGCCCTTGGCGCTCTTGCGCAGCAGCATGCGGCCGCCGCACTTGGGGCACTTGCCGCCGGTGTCCTTCACCAGACGCTTGGTGTTGGTGCATTCCGGGAAGCCCGGGCAGGCCAGGAACTTGCCATAGCGGCCGGTCTTGATGACCATCTTGCGGCCGCACTTTTCGCAGATCTCGTCGGTCTCCTCGTCGGGAACCTTGATCTTTTTGCCCTCCATGTCCTTCTCGGCCTTTTCCAGCGCGGCGGCAAAGCCCTTGTAGAAGGCGTCGATGGTCTCGCGCCAGTCGGCGCTGCCGTTTTCCACCTTATCCAGATTCTTTTCCATACCGGCGGAGAAGGTCACGTCCACGATGTCCGGGAATTCCTGCATCATCAGGTCGTTGATGGTGCGGCCCAGCAGGGTGGGCTTGAGCTTCTTCTGCTCCCGCTCCACATAACCACGGTCGATGATGGTGGTGATGATGGGCGCGTAGGTGGAGGGGCGGCCGATGCCGTTTTCCTCCAGACTGCGGATCAGGGTGGCTTCGGTGTAGCGGGCGGGAGGCTGGGTGAACTTCTGCTCCGGGGTCAGGGAGCGCAGCTTCAGGGTCTGGCCCTGCTCCAGCGGAGGCAGCGCGGTCTCCTTTTTCTCCTTTTCGTCGGTGGCTTCCTCGTACAGGGCGGTGAAGCCCTCGAAGGTGACCACATAACCGCTGGCCCGGAACTGGTAGTCCGCCGCGGTGATGTGGGCGGAGACGGTGTCCTGCTCGCAGTCGCTCATCTGGCTGGCGATGAACCGGCTCCAGATCAGCCGGTAGAGCTTGGCGATGTCGCCGGAGATGCTCTTTTCCGCCTCGTCCGGGGTCAGGCCGGGCACGCTGGGCCGGATGGCCTCATGGGCGTCCTGCGCGGCGGTGGCGCTGCGGCTCTTGTAGGTGCGCTTGGTGGGGCAGACGTACCGCTCGCCGTAGGCTTCGGTGATATACTCCTTGGCCCCGGCAACCGCCTCGTCGGACACGCGCAGGCTGTCGGTACGCATGTAGGTGATCAGACCCATGGTGCCCCGGCCGGCGATGTCCACGCCTTCGTACAGGGTCTGGGCGGCGCGCATGGTGCGGGTGGCGGTGAAGCCCAGCCGGCGGCTGGCCTCCTGCTGCAACGTGGAGGTGATGAAGGGCGGAGCGGGCACCTTTTTCCGGTGGCCGCGCTTGAGCTCGGTCACGGTGTAGTCCGCGCCTTCCAGAGCCTTCACGATGCCCGTTGCCTGGGCCTCGTTGGTGATCTCCAGCTTTTTGCCCGCGGCGGTGCCGTACAGGCGGGCGGTGAATTTCTTCTGGCTGGACGGCGGGGACAGCACGGCGTCCAGATTCCAGTATTCCTCGGGCTTGAAATTCTCGATTTCCTTTTCCCGGTCCACGATCAGCCGCACGGCCACGCTCTGCACCCGCCCGGCGGACAGGCCCCGGCGCACCTTGCGCCACAGAAACGGGCTGAGCTTGTAGCCCACCAGACGGTCCAGAATGCGGCGGGCCTGCTGGGCGTTGAACAGGTCGATGTCGATGGCCCGGGGATGAGCCATACCCTCGGTGACGCCCTTCTTGGTGATCTCACCGAAGGTGACCCGGTTGGTGTCCTCAATGTTCAGGCCCAGCAGATGGGCCAGATGCCAGCTGATGGCCTCGCCCTCACGGTCCGGGTCAGTGGCAAGGTAGACCTGATCGGCCTTTTTGGCCTCGCTCTTCAGTTCCTTGATGAGCTTTTCCTTGCCCTTGATGTTGATATACTGCGGGGTATAGTCATGATCCACATCGATGCCCAGCTGGCTGGCGGGCAGGTCGCGGATGTGGCCCATGCTGGCGGTGACCTCGTAGCCATCGCCCAGATATTTCCGAATGGTCTTCGCCTTGGCAGGCGACTCCACGATAACTAGCTTAGACATAGTACTCTCCCTTGCACAGAGCGCCCTGCCCCCCCTGCATCGGGGAACGGGCGGCTGTTTATGCGCGCCGGTACTGCCCGCCGGCGCCGGAAACGGCAATGCCGCTGACCTCCAGCTCCATCAGGGCGGCCAGCGCCTGACCGGCGGAAAGGCCGGCCGCTTTTGCCAGTGGTTCCAGGCCCTGGGCCTGGCTGGTGAGCGCCTTCTGCATGGCTTTCGCCTCGGCGCTCAGATTCAGATTCGGGGCCGCCGGGCGTGCCCGGCGGGAAACGCTTTTTTGCGGCGCGGGCTCGATGCCCAGATGCCGCAGAATCGGCGCTGCGCTGCTGGCGGCGTGGGCCTGGCCCTCGTCCAGCAGCTGGTTGGTGCCCCCGCACAGGGGGCTGAAGATGGCGCCGGGCACCGCAAATACGGTGCGGCCGTAGCGCTTTGCGTGGTTTACGGTGTTCATGGTGCCGCTTTTCTGGCGGGCCTCCACCACACACACCGCGTCCGAAAGGGCGGCAATCAGCCGGTTGCGTAAAAGAAAGCCGCCCGCCCCGGTGGCTTCCCCCGGGGCAAATTCACTGATGACTGCACCGCAGCCCTGCTCCATTTCCGAGCGCAGGCGGCGGTTGATTGCGGGATAGGTTTTGTCGATGGCGGTGCCCAGCACGCCAACGGTGGGCGCACCGGCGGCAACAGCGGCCTTGTGGGCCTCGCTGTCCAGCCCGTCGGCCAGGCCGCTCACAAGGCAGACGCCCGCCTGGGCCAGCTGGCTGCCGATCAGCGCAGCGGCCTCCACCCCGTAGCTGCTGGGGCGGCGGCTGCCGATCATGGCCACGGCGGCCGGCTGGGAAAGGGCGGACACATTGCCGGTGCAGAAGAGCACGGGCGGCGCGTCCGAAAGGGGGGCCAGCCGGGCGGGGTAATCCTCCTCGTCCAGGCAGAGCACCCGGATGCCCATGCGCTCGCAGCGGGCCAGCAGAGGCTCGAACCGCTGGGGCGTCAGGGTTTCGCAGCGGCGCAGCTGGGCCGGGGTGAGCAGGCCGGACATGTCCTCTTTGCCCACCGCGTCATACAGCTCCCCGGGGCTGCCGTACAGGGCCAGCACCTGCCCGCAATGGGCCGCGCCTGCCCCCAGCACCGCCGAAAACCAGAGCCATTCCAGCTGCCGCCGATCCGTCACTGAATCTCCCCCCGAAAATGCCACAGAAGTACGCTGCCCGCCACGCTGGCGTTCAGGCTTTCCACCTTGCTGGTGATGGGAATGCGCACCGCTGCGTCGCAGGCGGCGATCACCCCGTCGGAAAGGCCCTGCCCCTCGCTGCCGATGACCACGCACACCCCGTTCGGGTAGCTGCCATCCACCTCGTGCAGCGGGCGGCTGTTGTACAGCGCGGCCGCAAGGCAGGTGCTGCCCCAGGCCCGCAGCTGGGCCAGCGCGTCGGCCAGATTCGGGCAGGTGACCACCGGCATCCGGCCCGCCGCGCCCATGCTGGCGCGCAGCACCTTCGGCCCGAAGGGATCGGCACAGCCGGGGCTCAGGATCACGCCGTCGAACCCGAAGGCGGCGGCGCTGCGGATCAGCGCACCCACGTTGCCCGGGTCCTGCACCCGTTCCAGCGCCAGAAAGCGGCCGTTGTGGGGCAGGTCCAGAAAATTGGCCACAGGCTGGCCGAACACCGCGAACACCCCCTGATTGGACTGGGTGCCCGCCAGCTTTTCGGCCACATGGTCCTGCACCAGATACTGCTCGCAGTCAAAGCGTTTCAGGTCCGGCGTTTTGGCCAGGGCTTTCTCCGTATAATATATTACCTTTATAGGGCAGGATTTTGCAAGCTCCTGGCAGAGCTTTAAGCCCTCCGCGAAGAAAGCTTTTTCTTCAAGGCGGAAGGCTGCGCTCTGGGCCAGTTTGCAGGCATATTTTATTTTGCCGTTTTCACGGCTGGTAATGCGTTCTGGCATGTGTTCAGTTCCTTATCTGATCTGCATCCGGCGACGGGCAGCGCCGCCTGCCCTTTGGCGGCAGAGCGGCAAGCCCCCAGATACAAAGCGACGCCCGTGCGCGTGCGCGGGCGTTGCTTTCGGTTATCAACTTACAGAGCCTTCTTGGCGGTCTCCACCAGAGCGGTGAAGGAAGCGGGATCGTTGATGGCCATCTCGCTCAGCATCTTGCGGTTCAGCTCGATGCCGGACTTCTTCAGGCCGTTCATGAAGCTGGAGTAGTTCATGCCCTGAGCGCGAACAGCGTTGTTGATGCGGGTGATCCACAGGTTGCGGAACTGACGCTTCTTCAGCTTACGGCCAACGAAAGCGTAGTTGCCGCTCTTCATGACCTGCTGCTTGGCCATCTTGAAGTGCTTGGACTTGCTGCCGAAGTAGCCCTTGGCCAGCTTCAGAGTCTTCTTTCTGCGTTTGCGGGTCATCATAGCGCCTTTGATACGTGCCATTGTTTATATCTCCTTTACAGTCACAATCTAAAAGTTAAAAAGTCCGTTCCGTCTAAGCGAAATAAGGCTTAGGCGTAGGGCAGCATGGCCTTCACGGCAGCTGCGTTGGTCTTGTCGGCGTAGGCGTTCTTACGCATGCCGCGCTTGAGCTTGGTGCTCTTCTTGGTCAGGATGTGGCTGTGGTAGGCGGGGCCGCGCTTTACTTTACCGTTCTTGGTCAGCTTGAAACGCTTTTTCGCACCGGAGTGAGTTTTGATCTTAGGCATTTTAATTTCCTCCTAGTTGTTTGAATTACTTGTTGGGCTTGGGGCTCATGAACATCTGCATGCTGCGGCCCTCCAGCTTCGGCTGCTTATCCACCACCGCGTCGGGCAGGGCCTCGGCGAAGCGCTTTTCCACTTCCAGGCCGAGGTTGGTGTGCGCCATCTCACGGCCGCGGAACCGGATGGACACCTTGATCTTGTGGCCGGCCTTGATGAACTTGGCGGCCTGGTTGACCTTGGTGTTGAAGTCGTTCGTGTCGATGTTGAGCGAGAGGCGAATCTCCTTGATCTCGACGACCTTCTGGTTCTTCTTGGCCTCTTTCTCACGCTTTTGCTGCTCGAAGCGGTATTTGCCGTAGTCCAGAATCTTGCACACGGGGGGAACCGCCTGGGGGGCGATCTTTACCAGGTCCAGATTCTGCTCTTCGGCCATGCGCAGCGCCTCGCGGCTGGACATTACACCCAGCTGGCTGCCATCCGCGCCGATCAGACGGATCTCTTTGTCACGAATGCCCTCGTTGATCTCAAGCTCTTTTTTGCCGTTCGTAGCGATGTGGATACACCTCCAATTTGATTTCAAAACTGTGATAAAATGAAACGCGGCCGCCGAATCGGCAGCCGCGCAGTTGCATACATAAGCGACCCCTTTTCCTTTGAAAACGGATCGTCGCAGATATGACCCGGGCCCCTCTGGGCCGCAAGGTGAGCACGGCGGCTAAACCGGTTGCTGCTTTCTTTACTGGTCTAGTATATCACGCCGGGCTGGCGCCGTCAAGGGGATTTTTCATATTTTCTTTTGTTCCCTGCCCGGGCGATAAACAGGGAATGCCGTGCGCCGTTTTGGGGCCGGCGCACGGCATTTTAAATAAGGTAAACCGCTCTGTTATTCCCCGATCAGCAGCACCAGAGCCTCCCAGGGGCGCAGCGCGCCCGGGGTCTCCTGCTCAGGGTAGTTGCCGATCAGCCGCTTTGCCGCACCGGTGCGGAATTCTTCGGGCAGCTCCACCGTCTGGTTCGCTCCGGTGAAGTTGCACACGCACAGCAGCTTTTTGCCCTGGTATTCCCGGGTGTAGGTGAATACGGCCTCGTTGTCCGCGTCCAGCAGCTCGTAATGGCCGTAGACGATGACCGGATGCTCCTTGCGCAGCCGGATCAGCTTCTGATAATAATGGAACACGGAATCCGGGTCGGCCAGCTGGCTGGCCGCATTGATCTGGTGGTAGTTTTCGTTCACCTCGATCCAGGGCTCCACGTCCGAGAAGCCCGCGTAGGGGCTGTCGTCCCACTGCATGGGGGTGCGGGCGTTGGCAATATCTGCAATATCCTTGATGGTTACCATAAAAAGGGCCTTTCTTGGCGCCCCGGCGGTGCTGCTGGCCATTCTGCTGTAATCCCCCCTGCAGCTCCCGGTTCTATACTTCCCTTTTTCCTGTTACAACGCAAAAAGCGCCCTTCGCGTTGCGGTTCGCGAAGGGCGCTTTTTTTGGCTGTGTCAGCTTATGAGAGTACGCTTAGGAGGATATCTGTTGACTCAGCTTTTGTGTGCTGCAATGGAGCAGGAGCGGCCTTCCGCCGGCTCAGGGCCGGCGAAACGTTCCTGCAAAAATTCCCACTGACGGGTCTCGTCGGTATTTTCCGACAGGAAAGTCTCAATGGGGCAGACCTTGGTGTCGTCCTTGGAGGAGTGCACCTTGTCGATCCGCTCGTCCCAGATCAGCGCCACGCCGGAGCCGTCCAGCTCCCGCAGGCCATACTGGGAAACCTTGTGCCCATAGCACTCCTTCACGCCGAAGCGGCGGGCGAAGATGCCCATGGCCGCGCCAAACTGATTGGCATACAGCGCATAGCCGCCCTGGGGAAGGGTGTTCTGGAAATGTGCTCCGTACAGAGCCGCTACCGGGCTGGTAGCGCTCTGCCACAGAACATTGCCCGCTTCATCGGTCAGAACCGCGAGCACCTCTTTTTGCGCAACCTTGCGCATCAGTTCCTGATTCATGGTCACGCCTCAGCCTTTCAGCTGCTCCTGGCGCTTTACCGCAGCGTTCTTCAGGCGCTCCAGGCCTTCCATAACCACTGCACGGGGAGCAGCAAAGTTAAAGCGCATGAAGCCCAGGCCTTCCTTCTGGCCGAAGGTGGTGCCGTCGTTCAGCAGGATCTTGGCGTCGTTGAACATGAAGTCCTTCAGTTCCTTCTGGGTGGCAAAGCCCAGGCCGCGGCAATCCAGCCAGATCATGAAGGTAGCTTCGGGATCGATGGCGGTCACGCCGGGAACGTTCTCGTTCACATAGGCCACAGCCTGATTCTTGGTCTCGTTCAGGTAGGCCACGCACTGGTCGGCGTAGGAATCGCCGTAGTTGTAGCAGGCCATCAGGGCCTCGTTGCCGAAGATGTTGCGGCCCATGCCCTTGTTGTAGGTCTGCTGGTTCATCATGCAGCGGTAAACGGTCTCGCTGTGGGTGAACCAGGCAGCGGTACGGAAGCCGGCCACGTTGAAGGTCTTGGCGGGGTTGATGAAGGTAACAGAATGCTTTGCCAGCTCCTTGGACAGGGTGCAGAAGGAAACGAATTCATGACCATCGAACACGATGTCCGCGTGGATCTCGTCCACACCGATCATTACGTTGTTCGCCAGGCACAGCTCGCCGATGCGCAGCAGCTCTTCGCGGGTGAAGCAGCGGCCGGTGGGGTTCTGGGGGTTGCACACGAACATGATCTTTACGCGGGGATCCTTCAGCTTGGCTTCCAGGTCCTCGAAGTCGATCTCGTAGCGGCCATCGATCAGCTTCATCTCGTTGTAAACCAGCTGACGGCCGTTGTTCTTCACCAGATCATGGAAGGGAGGATATACGGGGGTCTGCAGCAGGATCTTGTCGCCTTCGCTGGAGAATTCCTTGGCAAACCAGATCATGGCGGGGATTACGCAGGGAGAGTAGTCGATGTACTCGGGAATCAGGTCGGCATTGTGGCGAACCTTGTACCAGCGGGCGATGCTCTTCTCGAACGCCATATCGATGTAGGGATAGCCGTAGTGACCCAGCTCAGCGCGCTTGATCAGGGCTTCCTTCACCTCAACGGGGCTGGGGAACTCGGTGTCCGCGATCCAGAAAGGCAGCACATCCGGCGGGCACAGGTTGGGATCGAACTTCTTGGCATCGGTGCCTCTTCTCTGCACGCCTTTGTCGAAATCATAAATCACGTTGCTCATAATGGTACTCCTTTCGATCTATGAACCAAAAAATTGAAAACAAACTTTTACAGCATTACAACAATGTAGGATACGATCATGTTGCATGCGAACATCACAACAGCGGGAACTGCGCAGCGGCGCACGATATCGGTGATTTCCAGACCGGCCATACCGGAAAGTGCAATCACAACACCGGCAACGGGAGACATGCAGCGGCCGATAGCGGCGCTCAGCTGCATGGGCAGCGCTACAGTGGCTGCAGGAACACCCATCTGGGCGGTAACATTGGGAACCAGCGGGCCGAAAGCGTACCAGGAAGCGTTGCCGCTGCCCAGCAGCATGCCGGCGAAGAAGGTGATCAGAGACATCAGCACCATGGTGATGATGGGCGCACTCTTGATGGTGGCCAGACCGTTGGAGATAACGGTGATGCCGCCCAGCATCTTGATGGCTTCCGCGAATACGGCGGCACCGATCAGGATGCTGACCACGTTGGCAAAGGAGTTGGCCATGGCCTTCAGGATCACGGTGAAATCGTTGGTAACGTCCTTGCGGTTCTTGCGGCGGATCAGCTCAAGCACGAACACAAAGACCATACCGATCAGGTTGGCGGTGGGAACGTCCAGCTTGATGTTGGGCACGAAGCTGAACGCGGTGACCAGAACCAGAGGAATCACAGGCAGAACTGCGTAGAAGGCGGGGCAGTCCACATTTTCGGGAGCCTTGGTCTCGATCTCGCCATCCAAACCAAGACGCTTATCCCGCTTATCCATGATGCTCAGGTAGGTGGGCAGGAAGATGGCGCACAGCACGATCAGAATGGCGGCCACGCGGCCCTGATAAGTGAGGAAGTAGTCCATCATGGGCATGCCGCAAACTTCTTCGGCAGCGAAGATGGCGCTGGAGTCGTTCGGGCCCCAGTCAACGAAGCCGCACATGATTAAAACGGTGACAGCACTCAGTTTGCTGATGCCCAGAGAGGTCAGGATGGGGAATGCGATGGCCATCAACAGCATGCCCAGACCGGCGTGGCTGGTGATAACCAGTTTCAACAGGGTGCCGATGATGAACAGCATGCTCAGCACGATGTAGGGATTCTTGATTTTGGACAAGGGCTTGGTTGCCAGGTATGCCAGCTTGGTGGATGCACCAATGTGAGACATGTACATCGCGTAGCCGGTAACCAGCATCAGGGTCATACCAACGCCGGAAGCATTGGAGCTGAACGCATCGGCCGTGAAGGCAAACACATCAATGACGGCGCTTCCTGTGGTGGCGTCGCCCATTACCGACTGGCCGGTGATCAGCGCGAATCCCAGCAATACCGCAATGCCGGAAGTCATGAACACAAAAACCGAGTTGTACCGTTTGATGACCAGCGTCGCAACAAATACGATATACGCTATGGTCAGGACAACGGCGATCAGATTACTCATAATTTGTCCCCTTTCATTTTTCCAACGTACACACCGCTCTGCAGAACCGGTTTGTATACACCAACATTTTTGTTTCGTATCGAAACTTAATGTTTAGCATGTATACATCTTTGGTTAGATTGTAAACCTGATTTTCGTCATCGTCAAGGGTTATTCGACCTTTTCTACATTTCACACATGAAATATGACTTTCTTTTGTCAAACACACACAAACAGAGGCCCATTCTCCCAGGGCGGCAATGCCGGGAGAATGGGCCCCTGCTTCTTTATTCGGTTTCTCTGTTCTGCTTTTCTCTGCGTTTTTCCTTTTCCAGCTGCATCTTTTTCCGCAGTCGGTTCTGCTGGATCTCACGGCGAATCTCCAGCCATTCCTCCATCACGGTAAAGGCAATGTTGACTTCCTCGTCGCTGAATTTCTGGCGCACCCGCCCCATGGATTCGCCGAACCGGCTTGCGTCGTATGTCCGGTGGGCCTGATCCAGAGTTTTTCCCTTCTCGGCCAGGTAAATATGGTAGCGTTTGTCGTTTTCCGGGTCTGCCTGCCGGTAGATCAGACCCTTGGACTCGATCTTTTTCAGAATCTGCGAGATGGCTCCCTTTGTTTTGCCGTAGTCCCGGGCCAGCTGGGTCACGGTGATACCGTCGTGATCCGCAATATATTTCAGGGTGTGAACCTCCACCGCCGTGTAGGATTCGCCGGTGCCGTAATCATGGGGAACCTTGGTGCCCACATAAATGGCCGAAACCTGATGGAGGATATCCACCGCTTCCACATCCGTATAATTTTTGTATTTGCCCTGCTCCATTTCTCGATCCTTTCTTTTTGTTTTGTGGGGCTGCGCTATGGCTGCACATCGATTTCTCTGCCCAGTGAAAAGCTGTAAAGGGTAAGTTTTGTAAGCGGCTTTTCAAATCGTCGTCGAATGGCCGCCGCGTAAAGCAACAACTGGGGCCGGTAAGCGGCAATGAACTGGTCCGGCGTTTTGTTCCGGTCGGTCTTGTAGTCCACCAGCTCCAGATGGTCGTCAAATTCCAGAATCACATCCGCCACGCCCTGCACCAGCACCTGCGCCTGGCCGTAGTCGCCGGTTTTGTCCACGGCGGCGTCCGCGGCGGGGCGGGCGGTAATGAACTCGTATTCCCGCAGAATCTTCTGCGCAGACTGCATTCGGGCAAACAGCGATCCGGCAAAGAATTGCCGCAGTCTGGAAAAATCCATTTTTTCGTAAAGGGACTCATCCAGCAGCTTTGCCTTCACCTGCCGCCTTGCCTCCCCTTCCGGGTCGGCAGCAGCGGCGGCCAGATCGGCATGCTGCAAAAAGGCGTGGAGGGCGGTGCCCTTTTCCGCGGCGGTCAGGCCCTCCTTGTAAAGGAAGCCGGGCCGTTCCAGCGTGGGCTCCGCTGCCTCGTGGGTGAGGGCGGTCACGCTGACCTTGGCGGGCACCCGGGTAAGCGCCTCGTTCGGGTATTGCCAGGCAAAATGCTCCCGCAAAGCGCGGGCCAGCGCCTCGTCCGGCGCAGCTTCGGGCAGATGCACCGGGCAGGCAGAGGCGGGTTCGGACACCTCGTCCGCCTCCAGGCTCACGGTGAACCGGTCGGCCAGTTCCCGTTCGCTTGCCAGCGGCTGCGGCATGACCTCCACCTCCAGCTGGCGGCAGAAGCTCTGGGCCTGCGGGTGGGCCATAACAGCCTGCATCACCCACTCGCCCCGGCTGCCGCAGTGCTCCAGAAGATAGGGCTCCGGCGCGCCGGAAAAGATGCGCAGAGCCATCTTCTGGGCCAGCTTCAGGGCGTTCTTGGTGGGCATGGTCATGACCAGCTTGTCCCGCGCACGGGTGAACGCCACATACAGCACCCGCATCTCCTCACTCAGGCCCTCCTGCGCCAGGGCGGACTGCACCGCCCGGTAGGGAGCGGTGACGTAGGTGCCCCCCTGCCCTGCCCGCAGAGTGAGCCCGACGCCCAGCTGCGGATGGAACACCGCCGCAGCCCGCAGATCTTCCTTATTGAACTCCCGGCCCAGATCGGCGGCAAACACCACCGGGAATTCCAGCCCCTTGGAGCGGTGCACCGTCATGATGGTCACGCAGCCGGGGCGGCTCTGGCCCTGCTCCGGGCCGGGCACGCCCTCGCCGGCCAGGGCCGCGTCCATGGCGCGCACCACACCGGCAAGGCCGTGGCCGCCGCAGCCTGCTGCAAAGGCGGCAAACTGGCGCAGATTCTCCCGCCGGGCGCTGCCGTCCGGCATGGCGCCCGCCGCGGCAAGGCAGCCGGTACGGGCGAATATTTCCTCCATCAGCCGATCCACCGGCATGGTCTGGCTGAGCTGGCGCAGGGTGCGCAGCCACTGGCCGAAGGCCTTCACCTTTTCGTCCTCGCTTGCCATCACCGCGCCGTAAAAACTGCCGTTTTTGCGGCCAAGACGCAGACTCACCAGATCATCCGGGGTAAAGCCGCCCATGCCGCTGAGCATCACCGCCGCCAGATGCACGTCCTGCGCGGGGTTGTCCAGCACCCGCAGCAGGCTTGCCACCGGGCGGATCTCCGGCGCGTCCAGCAGGTTTTCCGCCCGATCCACATACACCGGGATACCCTCGGCCTCCAGCCGGGCGGCGTAATCCCCGAAGGCACCCCGGCTGCGCAGCAGGATGCAGAAATCCTCATACCGGGGCGGCCGGGGGCCGGTCTCGCCCCGCACGGTAAAGCCGCTGGCCGGGTCCATCAGCTGGCGGATGCGCCGGGCAATGTACTCCGCGTCCCCTGCCGGGCGTTCGCTCTGCACCAGACGGAACTCGCAGTCGCCCGCGTAGCCGCCGTAATTTTCCAATTCGCCAAGGCCGGGCACCAGCCGTTCGCCGGGGCCGTAGTCCACGCCGCCCAGCTTGCGGCTCATCAAAGGCGTGAAGATGGCGTTCACCCCGCCGATCACCCCCGGCGCACTGCGGAAGTTGGCGTCCAGAAACAGCTTCTGGGGGCCGGGCTGGCCGTATTCCACAAACCGGTCCAGCTTCTGTTGAAAGATGGTGGGATCCGCCTGCCGGAAGCGATAGATACTCTGTTTCAAATCGCCCACGAAAAACAGGTTGGAGCCATCCGGCTTTGCCAGGCAGTGATAGAGGGTATCCTGCAGGGCGTTGGTGTCCTGATATTCGTCCACCATCACCTGATAGAACTCCTCGCTCAGCTGAACCGCCAGCGGGGTGGGGGTTCCGTCCTCGTTTTGTAAAAGCTGCAAGGCCAGCTGCTCCACGTCGCTGAATTCCAGCATTTTTTCTTCCAGCTTGGCCTGATAGAACCGCTGGTTGAATTCCCGCTCGGCCCGTGCCAGCGCCCGCACCAGCGGGGCGGCGGTGCGCCGATCCTGCAAAAACTCCTCCTCACTGCACAGAAAGATCGTTTCCTGCAGGCGCTTGAGCGTGTCTTTCAATAGATCCCGCCGCTCCTTGATGCGGGTCATGGTCTCGCTGGAATGGCCCCGCACCGCCTTCAGGCGGGCGTAGCTCAGCGCCCGGTTGGCCTCGCACATGGCGTCCCAGGGCTGGGCGTCGATGGCGTCCAGCAGCGCATCCACCGCCGCCTCATCCGATTCCAGCGCCGGACGGTAGGCCTCGTCGATGGCCGGGTCGTTTTCCAGATCCTCCAGATTCTGCGCCGCCAGCTCCCGGGCACAGAGGGCTGCCCGCCGGGCTTCGGTGCGCAACGTCTGGCCCCAGCGGGTCTCATCCAGCGGGGCGTCCTCCTCCCACTGGGCGCAGAAGGCTTCCAGCACCTTTTCCGGCCGGGGCATGCTGCTCAAAAAGTCGTGCAGCTGCTCCACCACCCGGCTGGCCATGGCATCGCTGCGGCCCTTGCCGTACAGATCCGCAAAGGCGCAGAAGTCCGGGTCGTTGTAGGCGTTTTCCAGCGCGTCCGCCAGTGCCTGACGGCGCAGCTGGGCCAGCTGGGGGCCGTCGGCGGTGGTGAAGTCCGCCGGGATGTCCAGCGCGCTGAAATGGGTTTTCAGAAGCTGCAGGCAGTAGGAATCAATGGTGCAGATGGGCGCACGCTGCAAGAGCATCCGCTGGCGGCGCAGATGGCCCGAACCGGGGCGTTTTGCCAGCTCGGCCGAAAGGCGCTGGGCCAGCTTTGCCCGCAGGCTGGCCGCCGCCGCCCGGGTGAAGGTGACGATCAGCAGCCGATCCGCGTCCACCGGATCCTCTTCCCGGCATAAAATGCGCACCGCCCGTTCCACCAGCACGGCGGTTTTGCCGCTGCCCGCGGCGGCGCTGACCAGCAGCGCACTGCCCGAGTGGTCGATGGCCCGGCTTTGCTGGGGGGTAAATTTGATGGTTGCCATGGGTGCCGGCCCTCCTTTCACTCGTCCTCGTGGCCGCAGACGCTGCGGTAGTCACAATATTTGCAGTTGGTTTCTTTTCGTTTTCCGTGGGCCAGCGGCTCGGCGGCCACCTGCCCGGCATAGAGCCGCTCGGCCATCTGAACCACAAGGCCATCCAGCTCCTGCTGCAGCTGGCCCAGCGTTTCCAGGCTGGCCAGCGCCGGGCCGGGCTTTGGGGTGCCGTCCTTGTCAAATTTGAAGGGCACGAACAGGCCCTTGCGTTCGCTGTCCATGGCGTCGATGACGGCATATTCGTCCGCCACAAGGCCCTCCACCCGGTATTCCAGCCCCTTGGCCGCCTGCTGGCGGCTGCCCCGGGTGGGGGCCGGGTCGGCCATCAGATAAAGTACGCCCGCCGGGGCCGGGGCCGCGAACTGCTGCCCACCGGTGCGGGTGAGGGTGAACAGATACACCAGCATCTGGCAGTTCAGGCCGTTTTTCACATCCTCCAGCAGGAACTCCTTGCTGCCGGTCTTGTAGTCCACCACCCGCAGCCAGGTGTTTCCGTTTTTCTCAAAGGAATCCACCCGGTCGATCTTGCCCACCATGCGCACGGTTTCGCCGCCGGAGGTGGTGAGCACCACCGGGGGCACATCCTCCGCGCTGGTACCGATGCCCTTTTCAAAGGCCACCGGCACGAAACTGCCCTGCCGCTGCTCCGCCTGAATGTATAAAAGAAGGTTGGCGGCGCTCTTTTTCAGCCGCTCCACCAGATAGGCAAAGCGCCGGGCCTGCCCGGGCATGTTCTCCTGCACATATTCCTCCGCAATGGCGGCGGCCAGGGCCTTCACCTGCTCCTCGCTCAGATCCACAAAGCCCTCGCCCGCCCGGCGCAGTGCCTGCTCCAGAATGTAGTGCACCAGATTGCCGCTCTGGTCGGCGGTGAGAGCCGCCTGTTTGCGGGGCTTTGCTCCCAGCACATATTCCAGAAAATAGGCAAAGGGGCAGGAATAATACCGCTCCATCCGGCTGGGGGTGAGCCAGAGATCCCGCCCCAGCAGCTGCTTCATGGCGGCGGTGTTGTGCACCGCGAAGGGCTCGGCCCCCGCCGCCCGCTTCACCGGGTTCAGCAGCCTGCCCGGCTGCTCCTCCGGCTGCGCGCTGTATTCCTCCAGTGCGCGGAACAGGGCCGCGGTCTCACCGCTTTCCGCGTTCCAGCTCTGGCCCAGCAGATCCAGCGCCATGGCCGGAGTGGCGGCAAGATCCGCCCGCTCCATCCGGGGCTCTTTGGGCGAAAAGCACTCGATCACCGGCGCAAGGGCGCTGGTCACCGGCATGGCGGCGCTGCCCGCCGCCCAGCTGAGCCACAGCCCTTTGGCCGGGGCGGTGAGCGCCTTGTAAAAGCACACCTGCTCCCGGATGGCCCGGTTCTCGAAGCAGTCCGGCATTTCCACGCCCTGCCGCATCAGGCTTTCCCGCTCGGCGTGGGTGAGCAGACCCTTGTCGCCGGGGGCCTTGGGGAACTCGCCCTCGGCCAGCCCCAGCACAAAGCACCAGTCCGGGTTATCCAGCCGCATGCGGCCGGCGGTGGTAAAGATCACCTGATCCAGCGTCTGGGGAATGTGGCCCAGATCGGTGCTGCGCACCAGCAGCTCGAACAGATCGGCCAGCTCGGCGGCGGGCAGAACCTCGTCGCCCAGAAGCAGCGCCATCTGATTGAGCAGATCCGCCGTCAGGTTCCACACCCGCACCGCTTCGGCGGCGGCGGGAATGCCCTCGGTGGCCTTCAGTTCGGCGCACAGCTCGCCCATTTTCTCCTCGCCGCCCAGCGCCTGCATCCTTTTATATAAGGCGGCGCAGACTTCGGCGGCGGAAAGCTCCTTGCATCGGGCGGCAAAGCCGTCCAGCTTGTCCACCAGAAAAGCCCGGCCTTCTTCTGCCAGAACCAGCTGCTTTTCCTGTTCTTCCTTCGCCTTTTCCGAAAGGGTATTGGCCCCGAATCCGGCAGGCGACAGGGTGAAGGGCTGCCGCCACTGGGCGGCGGTCAGCTGCCAGGTATAAGCGTAGTTTTCCAGCGCACAGAGCTGTTCCTCGCTGAGCCCGGTCAGGCCGGTTTTGGCCACGGACAGCAGGTTCTCGGTGCAAAGGCCACGGCGCAGAAGAGCCAGCAGCGCCCGCACCAGCCGCACCGGGGCAGCGTGCTCGGCGGTGGTGGCCTCGTCGCAGAAAAGCGGGATGCCAGCCAGCCGGAACTCGTACCGGATGGGGGCCAGATAATTCTCACTGTCCCGGCAGATGACGGCCATCTTGCCGTAGGGTACCCCCTGCCGGGCAAGGGCCTGAATGGCTGCCGCCACCTGCTTTGCCTCGTCCGCCCGGGTGGGGGCCTGCCACAGGGTGAGCTGGTGCTCGTCGGCGGGGGCCGGGTCCTCCAGACTTCCGGCCAGCAGCCGGTTCAGCCGGGCAAGATCCGGCGCGTCGCTGTGGCGCCAGTCGGTATCCAGCACCAGCGGCGCGGCCACCGGCACGCTGTTCTTGCGGGCCAGCTGGCGCAGGGCCGCGGCCATCTGCTTGGCGCCGCTGAACAGGCCCAGCCCTCCCTCATAATCCTCCATTCCGTCGCAGCAAAGGGCCACGGTCACATCTCCGGCCATGGTGAGCATGGCTTCCAGCAGGCGGCGCTTGGGGGCGTTGAAGGTATCGAACTCGTCGATGAACACCGCCCGGCCCGCAAAGAATTCCGGCTGCAGCGCCCTTGCCGCCGCCAGCACCCGGTCGCCCGGGTCCATGGCGGAGCCCTCCAGCAGCGCCTGATAGGCGGCGTAGATTCCCGCCAGCTCGCCCAGCTTGCGGCTGCTGTGGCCGGTGTTTTTGGCCAGCTGCTCCAGCTGTTGGGGCGAAAGGCCGGCACTTTTGAATTCATCCAGCGTTTCGGCGCACTTTTCGCAGAAGGCCGCGCTGCGCCGGTGCCGGCTGTAATACACCAGATTCGGCCCCATGGACTGCAGCGCCCGGCGCACCAGCACCGCCCGGCCCGCATCGGTGAGGGTGCGCACCGCCGCGCCGCCGTAGGCCTGCAAAATATCCTCGGCCAGGCTGGTGAAGCTGTAGCTGGTCACATAGCCGGACAGCTCGTCTCCCAGCAGCTGATACAGCCGGCCTTCGGTGGAGGAGGTGAACTGCTCGGGCACGATGAGCACGCTCTTCTCCCCCGCCAGTGCCCGCTCCCGGATGGTTTGCAGCAAATGACCGGACTTGCCGCTGCCCGAAACACCCAGCACAAGATGCAGCATGGCGGCCCCCTCCTTTTCCTTTTTTCCCTTTTATGGATTTGTATCTTATTATTATAGCATATTTGAAATCCCTGCCGCAAACAGAAAAAAGCGGGCGCTCACAGGTTGAGCGCCCGCCATAAATGCTTTTCAGGAAATTCAGGCAGTGGCTGCGGCGGCCTCCTGAGCGGGGGCAGCAGCCTGCTGCGCCTTCTGAGCCTTCTTCTCGGCGGCAGCGGCCATCAGGTTGGCCACGATGGAGCCAGAGATGTTGTGCCATACGCTGAACAGCGCGCCGGGAACGGTGGCCAGAGCCAGATCCGGGAATACGGTGCCGGCCAGGCTGGTGGCCAGACCGCTGTTCTGCATGCCAACCTCGATGGACAGAGCGTTGCACTTGGGGTCGGACATGCCCAGCAGCTTGCCCACGCCGTAGCCACAGGCGTAGCCCAGAACATTGTGCAGCATGACCACGGCCAGGATCAGCAGGCCGTTGGCGAAGAGCTTGGCCTGGTTGCCGGAAACGACGGCGCCCACGATGGTAACGATGGCGGCCACGCTCACCAGAGGCAGAACCTCCACAGCAGCCTGAGTGAACTTGCCGAAGAACTTGTTGACCACAAAGCCCAGAGCGATGGGCACCACAACCACCTGCACGATGCTCACGAACATGCTCATGGCATCCACGGAAACGGTCTCACGCAGGTACAGGTAGGTCAGCGCGGGGGTCATGAAGGGGGCCAGCACGGTGGAGCAGGCGGTCATGCCAACGCTCAGGGCAACGTCGCCCTTGGCCAGGAAGGTCATCACGTTGGAGGAGGTGCCGCCGGGGCAGGTGCCCACCAGCATCACGCCCACAGCCAGCTCAGGGGGCAGGTTGAACAGCTTGATGAGCAGGAACGCCAGGAAGGGCATAACCGCGAACTGGGCCACGCAGCCGGCCAGAACGTCCTTCGGGCGGGTGAATACCACCTTGAAGTCATCCAGCTTGAGGGTCAGGCCCATGCCGAACATAACCACCATCAGCAGGTTGTTCACGGTGACCAGACGGGTCACCACGTTCCAGTCCTTGCCCACCCACAAAAAGCTCTGGGGCACAAAGAAGGCCAGGGCGGCCACTGCCACCACGATGAAGGCCATATACCGGCCCACGAACTTGCTTACCTTTTTCAATGCATTCATTTTCAGATTCCTCCTGTTGTTTATTTTCTTCCGCAAGGATTTGTTTTTGTTATTTGAGCACTGCGCCGGTGTTTGCGCTGCTCACCAGCTTTGCATAGCGGCCCAGCCAGCCGGTGGTGATGCGGGGTGCGGGGGCCTTCCAGTTTGCCCGGCGGCGTTCCAGCTCCTCATCGCTCACCTTCAGCTCCACCTTACCGGCGGGGATGTCGATGGAAATGGTGTCGCCCTCCTCGATCAGGGCGATCTCGCCGCCCTGGGCGGCCTCCGGGCTCACATGGCCGATGGATGCGCCCCGGGATGCGCCGGAGAAGCGGCCGTCGGTGATCAGGGCCACGGTCTTGTCCAGCTTCATGCCGGCCAGCGCGCTGGTGGGGTTGAGCATCTCCCGCATGCCGGGGCCGCCCTTGGGGCCCTCGTACCGGATGACCACCACGTCGCCGGGTTTGATCTGGCCCGCGTAAATGGAGGCAATGGCCTCGTCCTCGCTGTCGAACACCCGGGCCGGGCCTTCGTGCACCAGCATTTCGGGGGCAACGGCGCTGCGCTTGACCACGCAGCCGTCCTTTGCGATGTTGCCCCAGAGCACCGCGATGCCGCCGGTGGTACTGTAGGGGTTATCCATGGGGCGGATGGCATTGGTATCCCGGTTTTCGGCCCCGGCCAGATTCTCGCCCAGGGTCTTGCCGGTGACTGTGGGCAGCTCGGTGTGGAGCAGGCCCGCGTCCGCCAGCTGTTTCATCACCGCCTGCACGCCGCCCGCAGCGTACAGATCCTCGATGTGAGTGGGGCCTGCCGGCGCCAGGTGGCACAGGTTCGGCACCCGGGCGCTGACCGCGTTGATGGTGGCCAGATCCATGGGCACGCCCGCTTCGTTGGCGATGGCCAGCAGGTGCAGCACACTGTTAGTGCTGCAGCCCAGAGCCATGTCGGTGGCCAGGGCGTTTTCAAAGGCGGCGGGGGTGAGGATATCCCGGGGGCAGAGGTTCTGCTCCACCAGCTTCATCACCTGCATGCCCGCGTGCTTTGCCAGCTGGGTGCGGGCGGAGTAAACCGCCGGAATGGTTCCGTTGCCGGGCAGCGCCATGCCAATGGCCTCGCTCAGGCAGTTCATGCTGTTGGCGGTGTACATGCCCGCGCAGCTGCCGCAGCCGGGGCAGGTGTTCTTGGTGAAATCGTCCAGCGTGGCATCGTCGATCATGCCCGCCTTGTAGCTGCCCACCGCCTCGAACATCTGAGAAAGGCTCACCTTCCGCTGGCCCTGACGACCCGCCAGCATGGGGCCGCCGCTGACCACAATGGAGGGAATGTTCAGCCGGGCCGCCGCCATCAGCATGCCGGGCACGATCTTGTCGCAGTTGGGAACCAGCACCAGACCGTCGAAGCAGTGGGCCATGGCCATGGTTTCCACCGAGTCCGCAATCAGCTCCCGGCTGGGCAGCGAGTACTTCATGCCGGTGTGGCCCATGGCGATGCCGTCGCACACGCCGATGGCCGGTACCAGCACCGGGGTGCCTCCTGCCATGCGAACGCCGTCCTTCACGGCCTGGGCCAGTTTGTCCAGATGGGAGTGGCCGGGCACGATCTCGCTGAAGGCGCTTACCACGCCGATGAGCGGCCGTTCCAGCTCTTCATCGGTGTAGCCCAGCGCGTAGAACAGGCTGCGGTTGGGGGTACGCTCGGCACCCAGTTTAACGTTGTCGCTCCTCATTGTCTTGCAATCCCCTTTATGATGAAAATAAAAAAAGCCTTTGTCTTTTGCACTCGAATTGTTCGAATGCAAGAGACAAAGGCTTTTGAAAGCTCTCTGCGGTACCACTCTTGTTGCCCCGCCATACAGCGAAGCCACCTCATGCCCGGACTCCCCGATTTTAAAAACCGGTTTTAACCAGACGGCGGGATAACGGTTGCCAACCGTCCGCGTTTACTCGTGCCCCGAAGGGCCTTTCAGGCGGCAGCTCACAGGTGATTGTTCCCCCGGCCTTGATCGCGCTGCCTCGCACCAACCGGCAGTTCTCTGGGCGCAGTGCACAGGGTACTTTTCCTCTTCATTGCTTTTGCGTATTGAATTGTCGTTGTGACCATTATAGCACCGTTTGGGCAGATGTCAAGCGGTTTTGGTCGTATCATTTTGAATAAAATATCGTTTATTTATATGTTTTTATTCGTGCAATTCGCACTTTGCAACCGGCATGTTTTTTGCTACAATAACAAAAAACGCGCCGCGCCCGGCCCCTGAAAGCCGGTGCGGCAAAAGAGAAGCGAGGTTGATTCAAATGGCAGGTTTGACGATGGAACGCGCCAAAGAGCTGCTGCACAGCACCACCACCGAGGCTCATCTGTTCGAGCACGCCATTGGCGTGAGCGCGGCCATGGGGGCCATGGCCCGCCATTTTGGCGAGGATGAAGCCTACTGGCAGGCGGTGGGCTATCTGCACGACTACGATTACGAGCAATACCCCGAAGAGCATTTGAAGCACACCGAGGAGCCGCTGCGCGCCGCCGGGGTGGATGAGGAGAGCATCCGGGCGATTCTGGCCCACGGCTGGGGGCTTTGCAGCGAGGTGGAGCCCCAAACGCCCATGGAAAAGAGCCTGTTCACGGTGGACGAGCTCACCGGCCTGATCGGCGCCACCGCACGCATGCGGCCGGGCGGGCTTTCGGATCTGGAGGCGGCCAGCGTAAAGAAAAAGTTCAAGGACAAAAAGTTCGCCGCCAAGATCGACCGGGCGGTGATCAGGCAGGGCTGCGAGCTGCTGGGCATGGAGCTGGGCGACGTGATCGACCTGTGCATTCAGGGCATGCGCGGGCAGATGGACGCCCTGGGCCTGGGCCCCAAGGAGGGCTGAGCCCCTTTTCACTTTTCTGTAACATGTATAAAAAGGGGCTGTTGCAAAACGGAAGTTGAGCAACAGCCCCCACTTTTTGTGAAAAGCAGGATCGGAAGAGACTTTT